>WAPZ01000099.1 GCA_015520535.1 Candidatus Heimdallarchaeota archaeon | reverse complement strand
GCCATGTATTCCAAAATTTTCATCGGTGAAGAATATGGGGTAGCATGGGGACTAATAGCAATATCCATCATAGCAATATATTCTTGAATTTGTTGATGTGGAATCCGCCCCAAAAACCGAATCCATTCTTCATGGCCTTTTTGTTTATTCAATTCAACCAATTCCCGAAAACTCGGTCCGTCACCCAAAAAAATCATAACCGCATTCAAATTAGGCAAATTAATCCCTTCCAAAACTTCAATTAATTTATCAATATTGTGCCACCGACGTAAAATCCCAACAAAACCAAGTACAATTTTTCCGCTTAACTGTAGTTTTCTTCTCAAGGGTCGATCGTCGATCGCAGGATTAAACCGATCAGGGTCTGTTCCATTGGGTAAAACCGTAATTCGTTCCTCCGGAACACCATAATTCATTACAATTTTTTTTAATGGCGTAGAAACCACAATAATATGAGGGGCAGAATTGAAAATTTTTTTTTCACCATATTCTGATAACCAGGGAAAGTATAATTTCTCCCACTGACGCTTTTGAATGGAATAAGGTGAATTTACTTCCAGAATTAATGGTAATTTATTTTTTTTAGCTGCCAAAAGTGCAGCAAAACTATAATGAGCATATCGATCGTAAACAATATCAGGCCTAAATTTATCTATTGCCTTTTGTAACATTCGAAAACCTTTAATATTATACCCAATTTCAGCCAATTCATATACGGGGCCCGGAATGCGATTACGAATCCAATCCCATTTAGTTTCTTTTGCATTCTGTGCTTTTCGAAATTGTGTCCTTTCGCCTACCAAAGAAATCACTTTTACTTCATGACCTAATTGGATTAATCCATTCACTATTGCTTGAATATGAATGCCTTCGGCTCCATCGCCTAAAGTACGATGATGATAGAGAATTTTCATAAACTCAGAACCTTTATTTCATCAACAATGGTATCTTTTATTTCAGGATGTACAATTTGCTTTACAACCTGCTCATAGTTATCCAAAACATAGCGTATTTTATCTACCATATCATCCACATTACGATTTTCATAAGTAATTACACTAGGTGGACGACTACCATTATCACATGCAACTACTGGTACATTCAGCGAAAGCGCTTCTAACACCGAAGAAGCGACGCCATCTTTAAAAGGAGTACGCAAATAAAGTTTCGAACGGGTCATAATAGTTAAAAAAGAATCATGATCTTGGTCTCCAGCTAAAATAATATGGTCATCTATTTTGAGCTGTTGGATTAACGCACGAATCTCCTCCGAGCCCAAATCAGATCCCATAATAATTAAACCAAACTTTGGGTATTGCTTTACCAGTTTTGCTACTGCATAGACCATATCTTCAATAAAAAACTCCGGGCGAAAAAATACATAACTACAAATAACCGGATCGTGATTAGAAAAAAAAGTTTCTATTTCAGGTTTAAGTTTTACTTTTTCAAAATTAAGATATTGCTTACTAAATGCCTGAATCGGGATAATTTTTTGGGGATTAATTCCGTAGCTCATTATATTCTTTTTTACTGCTTCGTTATTACAAATGATGTGGCGTGGAACGGTAAAAATAAATTTGTATAATGGTGTTAAAAGTGGAGCTTTAAATTTTGGAAAATACTTTTGTACCGGTCCAGCGTGAAAAGTGATCACTGGTCGGCGAAAAGTGAGCAATGAAATAGATAATGCTAATGTTGTTAATATAAATCCTTTAGGGGAATCTCCATTCAGATGCATATGGATTAAATACCCTTTTAACCGGTATTTGAACACTTTCTTTACATAATCCAGACCACTAAATACCGGAATAAAATCACGATCTGTTAAAAAACGTCCCTTCCCTATGTTAAGTACTTCGCAAATATGGCCCTGCTTTTCCATTTCTTGTTTTAAAAAATAAATCCGCATTCCCCATCCAGCCCGAGGAGGCGGATAAGAAGAAATTTCCAACACTTTAATCTGCTTTTTTTTTTGATTATTTCTATGCAACTTCCAT
>WAPZ01000098.1 GCA_015520535.1 Candidatus Heimdallarchaeota archaeon | reverse complement strand
CTCTATTCTTATGCAAAAAAATACGGTGCGCCGATGGAAAACTTTTCTAAACTTCGTTCATTAGAAAAGAAAGTATGGGAATGCTTGTGGGACTCGGAAGCGTTGCCGGAGCTGCTTTATGTGGATTCAGAAAGCGTATTGAGTAATGACAATGACGAAGATATGGAGTTTGAAATCCTTTATAGCTTGGCAGAACAATTTTTTATGGCAGAACTGATTACTATTGACCAATTTCGAAGTATTATCCGTGAGTTCTTTTATAAAGAAAAGGGTGAAGACTCCTATCGGTTTATCATTAGAAGTGCATTAATGTGGCTCCAGCAGCGCCAGAATTCAAACATTGTTGATATTAACGATATAAAGCTATGGTTCGATTACTTAGGCATTCGTATTTTTTCACTTTCCATGATCTTAAACCATGCGGCACAATATGGTGTGGAAATTAATACTGATAATCTCCCAATTCACGAAATTGATGATCTAAATGCTAATTATGAACATATTAGTGACTTTTTCTACGAAAAAGAGGATTTTATGGATTGGGAACAAAAATATTTTGACTGGTTATATCCAGAAACGCAAGAGGCTCTTGTGGAAAGAGCCATTGAACTGGTTAAAGAGACTATTAAAAAACAATTAGAGGAAAATTATTCTAATAAACGCCTTTCCATGTACCGATATCGGAGTTTTTTAAGAAAAATTATCGCCGATTTTCCAGTACCAATTCCTATTTCGCATAAAAATTTAGTATTACCATTTTCTTCCTATTTAGAGCCACAACCAATAAACGCCGACTCGTTAAAAAAACTATCAGCCTATCAACTTAAGTATTTACTACCCAAAAAGGTCTATAAATTTCCAATACGAAGCACCGATGTTAAAGTTGTTTTTTTGTCGGGCACAGAAATTGGCCGTAGTGGCATTCTAATTAAAACACCTAATGCTAAAGTATTATTGGATTATGGACTTTCTGTAGCCTCGTTCCGACACCCAGAATATGATCCAAATCTTTTAGATTTAGATGCGGTTTTGATTTCTCACACCCATTTAGATCATGTCGGTGCACTACCGCTTTTATTTAGAAAACCACAAGATTTCCGTTGGTATGCAACTAAAACCACAAAACACCTTGCCATGCTTCTGTTAAGAGATAATAAAAAGATCCTTCAGCGCAATATTAAGCATGACATCATCAACAAGAACGCAACTTTAAATGGATTGACAAGACAACAGCTTTTAACCGCTACTGAAGATCATTTCCTTCAATTATCTCAAAAACCAGTAGAAGTGGCACCCGGTGTCATTGTAAAATCACATTCTGCTGCCCATATCCCGGGTAGTGTTTCTTTCGAAATCCTTTTGGAAGATGTTGGAAAAACATTGATATATACTGGAGATTTTAAATTAGATAAGACACATATCTTTCCCAAAGGCGCAACGCTCCCGACGGATATCGATTTGCTGATGTTCGATGGTACATATTTTGGACGTGAGAAAAAAGAACATTTTGAAGCCACACCCGAAGACGTCATAAATATGGCTTTAAATGCGTGCAATAAAGCGGTGTTTCCCGCATTTGCCACAGGTCGTGCCCAAGAAATCTTGTTAACTTTGGATTCTTTAGGATGGACAAAAGAATTTACTGTTTACCTGGATGGTATTGCCGCGAAAATAACTCAATTAATGGATTTAAAAGCAAAATATAAAATCCCCACGGATTCTCATAGTTTTGAGTTACAAGAAGGTGAGATTGTAATTTCTGGCTCAGGTATGCTTTCCGGTGGTCTGGCGAAGCGTTTGGTCATGCAAACTAGAAAAGACCCACAGACTGCCGTGATTTTTACGGGATGGCTCGCACCGTCAACGCTTGCGTACGCGCTTGAAAGTCAGCATCCACAAATCGCTCCGCATTTTCAGCAGAAATTTTATCATGCACGTTTTTCTGGGCACACTCTGCCAAGTACTCTTTATGATTACTTAGATCGAACGTCAGCCAAAAAAGTGGGCATTCACATTGGACATTTGAGTGTTCCACCATTCGAAATAAAACAAAGAAAAAAAGAATTAAAAAAGAAAGTTAAAGAACATAATGTCATTTTACCGGAACTCGGGAAAGAGTATAGTTTTTTAAAGGAATAATATCCCGGTAAGGAGAAAAGAACATGCCACTAGACAAATTTGAACTGTTAGATTTGACATTTTTAGGAGAAAATAATGAAGAATTACCCGTTTCTTTTTGGAAACATTTTCCAGAATACGACAAAACTGTTGAAGGATTAGTTAAGTCCCATACAAATTGGTTAAATAAATTTAATTTTGATTTTTTGAAATTCTCTCCCCACGGACGTTTTTCTGTCGTTGATTTCGGATGTCGTGTAGGGCCATACGACCCAGAAACCGGTTCTCGTAGTTGTCGCGAATGTCGAATTAAGCGGTTAGATGATTGGGAAGAGATTGCCGCGGTAGATGGTACGGACGGAGAATTCGGGAAACAACTAAAAGCCTTAGAAAAAACCGCAAGAATAATAGGCAATAAGACGCCAATCTTTATGACGGTGTTTTCTCCTTTTATGACCGCATCAAAAATGGATCCAAGGATAATAAATCATATTCAACAAAACGGAGAGCTTATTTACGAAGGACTCAAAGAAATATATGCGACCACATTAGATTATACAGAGGCTGCACTAGAACAAGGTGCGATGGGGATTTTCTTGGCAACACAACACTTTTCGACTCAAACACTTGATTCTCAAGCTCTAAAACGATTTGAATATGATTTTTTGAAGAAATTACTACTTTCCATTTCCCGAAAAGCACAATATGTGATATTACACCTCCATGGCTCAAACCCAGCGTTTGAATATGCGTTGAAGTTGCTATTCGAAACTCGAATTAAAAAGGCAGGAATTAATTGGCATGATCGAACAACATCACCATCTATGGCAGAAGCCGCAAAAAAATTCGCCGGCGGCCTGATTGGTGGTGTTGACGGCAGTATTTTGAAAAACAACAATAAAGACGAAATTGAAATGCATCTTAATGAGCTATTTACTGAGAATTTCCCCCGTAACCAAGTGATAATTGCGGGTGGATGTGTGCTTCCGCTTTCAGTTACTGATGAAGCCATTAAATCTGCCCTATCCATAGCAAAAAACTATAAAATTTCATGAACGCATGATTGATGGAATATGGGTGAAAAAAGTAGCGTAACGACTCCTGAAGGTCGTTTTCTGGCGATTTTTGGTAGAATGTCTGAACAATATCAAAAAATTATTAGCTTATTATCTGAATTGTGGGATGACTACACCTCACAATACGCTTCTATTTTTAATGATTGGTTTAATTTATTGGAAGACACCAACGGCTATCAAAATCGGACTAAGAAACTTTTTCTTCAACATACATATCTTGGAATTCTTTGCTACCTTTTAGCAAAGGCGTTTACAGCGTACAGTTCTACTCAAGCTTCGGTGCTTTTAGAGCAACTTTTTTTGACACACCCACATTCTTGGTTAATTGAATTATCAAGGCAAGATAAGCGTGCTTTATCAGTTATTCAAGCATTAGATTCGTACATAAACTCCTTTGATCTTCATAAATTTTCTTTTGACGTGTTAAAATGGTTGTATGAAGATCTAGTGAGCCCAGCCACTCGTCATGATTTGGGTGAATATTACACTCCTGACTGGTTAGTTGAATGGATGCTCAACGATATAGGGACATTGGAAAATTTAAAGAATAAAGTGTTTTTGGATCCTTCATGTGGTTCGGGAACTTTTATTTTTCACTTAATTCGTTATAAACTTAACAACGGAGAGTCACCAATCCGCATTTTTAATCATGTTATTGGTTTTGATATCCATCCTTTAGCGGTGTTAGTGTGTCGTGTGAATTATCTCCTTGCATTTGGAGAACGTATTAAAGAATTAGACTTTAGTAGAGTCCAGTTACCAATCTATCAGTTAAATGTGATTCATCCAAAGAAGCAGGAGAAGGAAATCTTTTCCTTATATTGCGAAAAAATCGATTTTGTGATTGGAAACCCGCCATGGGTGGTTTTACGATCTATTCCGAGTAAAAATTATCAAGATCACATAAAAAAACTAGTAAAACAGCTTAATTTTTTAATAAAGCCACAGTTGATCACACAAATTGATATATCGGCACTTTTTTTAGTATTGTGTGCAAAATATTTTTTAAAGCCACATGGAAAAATATATTTTGTGTTACCGCACAGTCTTTTTGATGGTGATCATTATCACGCGATTCGCATCCAACAAACAAGACCATCCATAAAAATCTTAAAAATCGTTGATTTGAAAGAGGTCAATCCCTTATTTACAATTCCCGCATGTCTTTTTCTTGGTAAAAAGAGTTATCACCACAATTACAATGATATTTCAGGAATTACCGATCTTAATCCTATATTTTCAGAAAAACTCATTGTTAATCTCCCTAAAAGAGATATAAGTCTCGAGGAAGCTTTATTACATATCAATGTCATTCCTCAGAGGTTGTATGTTAATACCTTTGGTGTACAGTCCAGTCGTCTTTCAAACGCTCCCATAAAATTGAAATCTTATCACCAACGAAGTTATTATTATCCGTATTTCCGACAAGGGGCATCCATTGTCCCAATGGCCTTTTATTTTGTGGATGTGGGTAAGTACAAGAAAGTACGTGAGACATATTTAATTAACGTAAAAACAACACAGCAACGTAAATTTAAAAAGCCATGGGATACAATCAAACTCAATGCACCAATTGAGGCTGAATTTCTTTATGCTATTATTTCGTCATCGGAATTGAAACCCTTTTCCATCCGTTTACCACTCCCTTTAGCAGTATTACCACTTATTAAAAAAGAGAAGCACTTCCAAATTATTACTGCAGCTGAAGCTTCGAAATTTGGATATCCTTTTCTTTCTAAATGGTTATCCCAATGCGAGGTTCTATGGAAATCCCATAAAAAAGAGACTATTCATGATTCAATTTACGAATGGCTTGATTATCAAGGAAAATTAACGTCACATCCAATAAATCCACGCTATTTAGTTGTTTATAATGCGAGTGGTAAAAGATGTTATGCAGCAGTCGTGAATGTCGAATCAATTATCGATCACATGTCTCGTACTTATCAGTTACCAAAAAAACTTAATGGAATAATTAGTTATACGAAATGCTATTATTATTCAACGTCAAATAAAGACGAAGCGTATTATTTAAGCGCAATACTCAATTCAAACTTTTTGAATCAACTAGTAATGCCTTTAACCTCCCAGCGTGATTTACATAAAAAACCCTTAGAAATTGCAATCCCACGCTTTGACTCTTCAGACTTAAACCATCGGACACTGAGTAATCTCGGAAAAAAATGTGAAACCGTCATTGAACAGCATCGAAATATTAAATCTTCTAAGAAAATCCTCCATTTACTTCAAAATGAGCTTAAAGAAATCGATACCTATGTCAAACGGATTTTTGACTAAAGCATTAATAATTAAAATAGGATTTTAAAAACGTTTTAATAGGAGAGTTTGATCGGGAAGGTTAAAAAAATGGGTGTTTCTATTTCAAAAGCAGTTAAATCTTATGCATTTTCATTTTTATTTGCAATTAAAAGTGTTATTCGTGCTAAAGAAAAAAATTTATTTGTTGTTATTGGTATCCTTTTAGGTGTGTCATTATTTGCCGGCGTTCAGATTGGGGTAGCATCACTTAATAATGGCTTCAAATTTTTTATGGTTCAGCCACTAGGGGAGGTTGACATTGAAATTACGCCAATTGGACAGCCCTTTTTTAATGCAACTGTTGAAAATTACTTCAAACAAGAATCTTCAAATATTTCTGGAATTATTGGTTTAAGCGGTAGGTTACAATTGGCAGTAACAGCTTTTATTACTTCCACAGGAGTGACAGAGCTTGATATTCCGCTGGTCGGTGTGAATTCGAGTGAAGCTTCCTTTGGTACCCTTTATAGTTTAAATACAAAAGAACAATTGCCAGTTAGGCAATTAAAATGGAATGACACAACAAAAGAAGCCTATATTGGCAGTGAGGTTGCTACGGCATTAGATATAGAGGTGGGTGATAAATTTAACGTTTCTTTCAACGTGGGAATTGTTACTCTCCAATTTGAACTTATTGCCAAAGATATATATGATAAAAATGAAGGATTGGGTCAAGAAGGCGCAGGAAGACGAATTTATGTTCCTTTAGCCCAATTACAAAATGAAATTAAACCCTATACAAAGACCAACGTCCTTAGTTCTGTGGTAATCAACGTAGAGAAATCCATTGAGAATGATCGTGAAAAAATAGATGCAATCGTCGACAAACTAAAAGAGCTTGCGGATAAAAATTCCGCACCGACGCAGCAATACGGTGGTTCAAAGGGGTTTCATTTTGCCACCCGACGACTGGATCTATTAGAACTTTCTGATAGTCTTTTTGAAGCCTTTAATATGATTCTAAATGTGTTTGGATCTCTCATTGTTCTGGCGGGAATTTTTTTAATTCTAAATGTTCAACTAATGACATTAGAAGAGCGAGAAAAGGAAACAGGGATACGTTTAGCCATTGGAACAAAAACTACACAAGTTGTACTTTCAAATCTAGCAGAATTTGCGGGAACGGGTCTTATTGGTGGATTTCTGGGATTACTTGGTGGTATTGCGTACGGATATTTTCTTGTTCAGGTTCTAGGTTGGGCCTTTGATTTTCCAGTTGACAAAATTGCACTCATCGTAAAGCCCGAATTTGTTATCATTTCATTTGTGTCGGGATTTTTACTAGCAGTTGTTGTTGGTGTGTTTCCCGCCATTCATGCCAGCCGTTTAAATGTTGTCCGTGTTATGCGTGGCTTATTAGAGGAAAAAGATAAGAAACTTGGATATAAGGGGCTTTATTTGGGAGCTGCACTCTTAATAATCGGAATAATCTTCATATTCATCTCTAAAATTAACCCGTTAGACTATCCCAATAGTTACAAAACGGCTGATGATGCTGCTACATTATATATACCCATGTTATTAGTCATACTGGGTGCAACATTGGTATTATCGTATTATATACCACGAGAAGTTGCTTATAATGCATTGGCATTTGGAATTATTGGACAATCATTGTTCAATATCTTCTTTGTACTGAACCTGTTTGAAGAACGGAGCTCGGGCTTTAGTGGTTTAATCTTCTTTATCTCAATCACACTTTCACTTACTATCGGTATTATTATTTTTGTCGGAATAAATTTGCGTTCAATCGCAACTGTATTGATTAAGCTCTTTTATTTCATTGGGAAGTTCCGTGCGGTTGCATTGATTTCTTTTAAACAAATGGCGTCGCAACGAACAAGATCTACACTAACATTTGCTATTTTTGCAGTAGTTCTTACATTAAACGTTTTTATGGCAACCTGGGCGTACTCTGATAGTCAAGGTTTTCAACGACGCGCGGCATTATTAGGTGCAGATAGCGACATTTTACTCTTAACTAGTAATCCAATCCCACAAAATTTAAGCTTTGAAACAAAACTAAAGGAGCGTTTTCCAGCCATTACAGATGTATTTGGATTCACCGCCTCGCCACAAACTGAAGTCGTGATCAATAAATTCAATTTAAGCGACCCATCGTATATTTCACGTGAATCAATTTATCCGGTTGATAATACAACGTTTTGGAGTGATTATTCTAAAGACCGCTCCATTCCATTGGTTCTTAGGACGGACAAATTAAAAGAAAATGACACAGTAAAAATCGACTACAAAGAACCATTTGAACGTGGAAATGCCTCAGAGTCCACAGATCCACAAAATATTGCTGAAGATGAAATTGCATGGCGAGCACTAGCTGAAAACGCAAAAGTTAATGGAAAACCTGTTGTCATAATGCGTCCCGCGCTTCGGTTTACCGCTGGCCGCCCTACACTTCTTTCAGATGTCGGAGGAAGTGTGTGGATAAAAAATAAAACAGGTGGCTATACGGAATTTATAATTATAGCAATACTAGAGTCGAACCCTTTAACCAGCTTTAGAACAGCATCCTTTTCATCTGGTTTTAGAACAGGAACCGCGGTATTTGTCAATAAAGAAGTTGCTAAAGATCTTGCTATCTTTGATACATCACAAGGAGGTGTGGACATAGAGTCACACAATGTCTGGCTATTAAAAACCAAATACCCCCTTAATTCAAAAGAAAACACTGTTTTGGCACGTGAAATCGAAAAATGGGTTAATGCACCGGCACAAACGAGTTCTGAAAAGAGCTTTTATGATGAAACTCATATCAATTATGGGGCTTTAACCAAAACTGTTTATGACATTTTTGCCGACCAACTTGAAGGGCATTATCGTTTTTTCCTCTTTATTCAAGCATTCACTAGTTTAGGGTTCGTTGTTGGAATCATTGGTTTACTCGTAATGGCAATTCGGTCAGTTTCTTCTAGAAAACGTGAAATTGGTATGATGCGTGCCATTGGATATAAGAAATCGGAAGTTATTTTGGCTGTCATCTTTGAACTCGTCATAGTCGGTATTTTGGGGTTGGTCATCGGAATTGCGTCAGGAACTATTTTAGCTTGGGCATTAATTAAACTAAATTCCACAGGTGCCGTCATCTTTCTAATTCCATGGCCAGATCTCGCACTATATACGACAATAACATTAGGATCCGCGTTTATAGCTGCAATAATTCCCGGCTACATTGCTGCACGCATTACCCCAAGTGATGCGCTCCGTTATATTGGCTAAAACATCATTAAAGAAGTATTTCGATGAAATTGATGCATAAAAACCGCATTCCACGCTTCTAAAAGGCAATGGGACGTAACGAGCTTTTAGAGAGAAATACACATGTGTGGGTGGAAGTTGCGTTCTTTATAGCCATTATTTCTTCTTTAAGACTTTTTGTTGTCTTAATATATTTAGGCTTTTCCGAAATTCCACAGGAATTTCGGAGACGGAGATTTAGGCGTATGCCCGTGTGTTTAATGAAAGGCTTTCTGGACGGAAGCCTTTCCACACGGACACGCGCCACGGGTAGCCCAGCCCACTATCCCCATTCTGGCGCATGTTGCGCCGAGAAGTCGGGATTACGCGCCATAAAATATTGCGTGCCGCATTGACATCGGCGTTGAGTTGAAAGTTGCATTTTTGGCAGTGGAACCAGCCGCGCTGGCGCCGATTGGCGCGGGCGCGGTAGCCACACCGGCTGCAGGTTTGGGAAGTATAAGCTTCATTGACGGTGTGGACGGTGATACCATGCATTGCAGCTTTATAGGTGAGAAGGCGGACAAAACGGCCGAAAGGTATCCGATGAAGCCGTTCATTGACTCGTCGACCGGCGTTCATCTGCGTAATATGGTGTGACAAGGCGCCAATGGCGATAGTATGGACGTTTAGGTAGACAGCGGTGTCCACCAGCCAGGTGGACAACTTATGGAGGTAGTCCCAGACAAACCAGCGCGTCTGCCAGATAATTTTGGCGATACGCGTTCGTAGACCTGAAAATAACGTATATTTCTCCTTTTTGGCAAGTATTTTCTTCATTTTTGCTTGGTATTGCTGAACCAAGGTGTCAAAACGCGTTTGCAGTTTTGCAATGGTTTT
>WAPZ01000097.1 GCA_015520535.1 Candidatus Heimdallarchaeota archaeon | reverse complement strand
GCGTAAGTGAGTCGCCTTAATCATCAAAAATAAAGGACTGACAATAGCGATGGGCGGAAACATGGAAATGGCCAGAATGGAGCTAAGTAACAGAGCTTTGTTACGGAAGTTAAAAAAGGCTGTCCCATCTTTGACAGTAAATAGCCAAAATGCGATACCTTGACAATGTATAAGTAGTTGTTATTTCGATACTTACAGATTTCGACATCTCTTATTTTCTTCCTCGTGTAGGGACAACCTTGTTTGTTTTAATAAGCAATACTGCATATTATTTTACTTGATTAGTAGGGAGATTTTTGTTAAATTCCTTTTCAGTAAGACTTTAGTTTGAGGTGAGAAAAAATGCATCTTAAAACAAAAAAAGTCAAAAACCACGTCTATCTCTCCATTGTACAAAGTTACCGCGAAAATGGCAAAGTGAAACACAAAACAATATTCAATCTGGGTCGGGCAGACTATCTGGTCAATTCCGGATTAAAAAATATTGTCAGAGGCTTGCAACGCTATTTAGACGAAGATGAACCTGATGGCTATAAAAAAGATATCCGTACCATAAAGGAAAGACAGCGTCTTAACTATGGCTATCTGGCCTACCGTGTTTTGTGGAATAAATTTCGCTTAGATCGTATCTTAACAGATATCATCAAAGCACGGCAAATAGAGTTTGATTTTCCAGAGGCTGTATTTTCAATGGTGATCAATCGGTTATTCCATCCATCTTCCAAACTGCGTCATTATTTAAGCTATCAACGCTATATCGGATTACCGGAGGAATTGGAACTTCACCATTTTTATCGTTCGCTTGATATTTTAGCCGAAAACAAAGAGAGGATTGAGAAAGAATTATTTCAACTTTATCGGAATTTATTCAATTACAAATTAGATATCGTCTTTTACGATGTGACGACCTATTATTTTGAGAGTCAAAAGCCCAACGGATTAAAAGATTTTGGTTTTAGCAAAGATAATAAAATCAATGATGTCCAAATTGTGATGGGCCTACTAATCGATAAAGAAGGTCGCCCCATTGGTTATGAGCTGTTTCCTGGCAATACATTTGATGGGAAGACTTTATTAACCATATTAAAGAAATTGCAAGGGCATTTTAAGATAGATAAAGTGGTTATCGTGGCTGATCGCGGCTTAAATTCGAAATTAAATTTAAAGCAGATTAAAGATCATGGATTTGATTACATTGTCAGCGCCAGCATAAAGAAAATGAGCCGGAAGTTGCAGGAGCTTATTCTGGATTCGTCAGATTATATCGACATAAAAGAGAAAAGTGATGAAGATGAAGACAGCGTTTACCGATACAAGGTCATAGAGTACACCAATCGAGTGGTTTATGAAACAGAGCAAGGGCACAAGGCTTATCAGGAATTATCGGAAAATTTAATTTGTACCTATTCTTCCAAAAGGGCCGCCAAAGACAGAGCGGAACGGGAACGAGCCATAGAGAAGGCCAAAGAATTACTCAGAAAAAATGATAAATCTTCTTACAAAAGGAAGCAGGGATATAAACGTTACATCAAAGAGAGTAAAGAATCTACGAATTATGAATTAATCTTGGACACAGAGAAAATAGAAAAAGAGTCACGATTTGATGGTTATTACGCTCTACAATGCAGTGATAAGAGTATGTCGGCCTTAGAAGTCATCCGGGAATATCATTATTTATTTAAGATTGAGGAATCGTTCAGAATAATCAAATCGACGATGAAGGCCAGGCCCATCTATGTATGGAATGAGTCGCACATAGCCGGTCATTTTATGATGTGTTTTTTAGCCTTTTTATTGGAACGCGAACTGGAATATCGATTAAAGAGGCGAAATATAGACTTTACAACCGAAAAGATAAAAGAAGCCTTGAATAGTTTGGAGCTTTCTGAGATAGAAATAGAGGGACAAAGCTACTACATGAGATCCAGTTACAAATCATTAGGAGCACAAATTTTTTCCATGTTGAGGTTAAAATTACCACCGAATCTATTAGACAAAGATAAAATAACGGATTATTTAATCTTCTAAGAAGTAGCCTTCTTAGAAAAAATGTAGGGACAATTTTTGCAAAAATTTAAAAACGGAGAACTGTTTTTTCTAAATTTAACTAAGATTAGGTGTCAAAGATGGGAAGTCTCTACTATTTGCGTGCGCTATCACTTCCATCCCAATGTGTTTTATCGTTGGAGAAAGCAGCTTTTTGAAGGC
>WAPZ01000096.1 GCA_015520535.1 Candidatus Heimdallarchaeota archaeon | reverse complement strand
TTGTTCTGCTATTTATTAAAAAAAATAAAAAGAATAAAGGAAAGGGTTTCTTCTTAGGGCTTCGGGTCTTCGAACGCTAATGGCTTGCCTTTTCGGTATTTTGGATGATACATTTTTATCATTTTTGGGCTTATTCGCTTTAAATCCCGTTCGGGTTCCGAAGATAAATCTGCTAATAAGTTCCATCCAATATCTAAGGTCTCAAATATGCTTCGATCTTCATAATAGCCTTGATTCAAGAATTCATGCTCAAAACGATCTGCAAACACTAAGTATTTTCTGTCCTGAGGTGATAACGATTCTTCTCCAACAACCGCAGCTAATTCTCTGAGGCTTCGCCCTTCAGAATAAGCACGATATAACTCATCTGCTACTTCTTTGTGCGAAGCATGCGTCATTCCAAAACCAATTCCTTCTCTCATTAACCGAGATAATGAAGGTAACGGGTCTATTGGCGGATAAATACCTTTTCTGTGGAGATTTCGATCAACAATCAGTTGTCCTTCCGTGATATAGCCGGATAAGTCTGGAATCGGATGCGTTAGGTCATCGGCGGGCATAGAGAGGATTGGGATTTGAGTAATCGTTCCTTTTCGTCCTTGGATTCTACCGGCGCGTTCATAGATGGTAGCTAGGTCAGTGTAAAGATACCCTGGATATCCTCTTCTACCGGGGACTTCTTCTCTAGCTGCGGAAATTTCTCGAAGAGCTTCACAGTAGAGAGTCATATCGGTTAAAATGACAAGGACGTGATAATCATATTCATAAGCTAGATATTCAGCAGCGGTTAGTGCGACACGTGGTGTTACGAGTCGTTCGACAGCGGGTTGGTCGGCAAGGTTCAGAAAGAGGACGACTTTAGATAAAGCGCCGGTTTTTTCAAATTCAGTGCGGAAGAAGCGAGCTTCTTCGGCAGTAATACCCATAGCTGCAAAGACAACGGCGAATTCTTCTTCTTTGCCGATAACTTTTGCTTGTCGAGCAATTTGAGCAGCGACTCGGTTATGTGGGAGTCCACTGCCGGAAAATAGTGGGAGTTTTTGTCCCCGAATTAAGGTGTTAAGTCCGTCAATTGACGAGATTCCAGTTTGTATGAATTCGCGTGGATATTCTCTGGCGTAGGGGTTGATAGGTGCGCCGATGATGTCGATTCGATCTTCAGCGAAGATACTGGGTCCCCCATCAATTATTTTACCGGAGCCGGAAAATACACGTCCGATCATATCAGCGGACACATCTAGTTTAAGAGTTTCACCGAGAAATCGGACAGATGCTTTATTAGTATCAAGTCCTTGTGTTCCTTCAAAGATTTGGACAACAACCATATCTTCAGCGGCTTCTAAAACTTGTCCCGTTCTTCTTTCGCCGGTGGGGGTGGTAACTTCGACAATTTCACCATAAGAGATATCTTTTGTATTTTTAACGAAGACAAGTGGTCCACTTACAGATTGTATGGTTTGATACGTTCTAATTTGAGAGGGTTTTTCATCTAGCAATTATTAAAACCTCCGCTTGATAAAAGTGACCGTAAATTATAGTTTTTTGTTCAATTAACACTATAAAAATGAATTCTTATGTTTCTTATGTGGATGCTTGTAAAGAAGTGGTTGTGAGTTGGTGATTATTTTTTGATTTGGACGAATTCGAGGTGTTTTGCTTCTTCAAACGAGATTTTTTCGGTGATTAGTTGATTTAGGAGGGGTGGAAGTTTAGTTGTGGGTAGAATGATTTGTTCTTTTGTGTCACGATAGCGGATGGTGACGGTGTTATTTTCAAAGGTGCTATAGTCGATGGTGATTTGGAAGGGCACGCCGATTTCATCAGCGCGAGCATAGCGTTTTCCAATTCCACCACTTTCGTCGTAAAGGATGTTTGGGAAAATTAGGGCTGTTACGAGTTCATTGTAGATTTCTTTGGCTTTGTCAGCGAAGTCTTTTCGAAGTGGAAAGATGGCACAAGAGTATGGAGCGATGTAGGGTTTTAATTTGAGCCAAGGATAGGTTCTGTCATTGGTTTCTTGGTATGCTTTTTCTAGGATGGCATAGATGAGGCGTTCGACGCCAAATGAGGGTTCAACGACATGTGGTATAATGGATTTGTTGTTATAATTGATTTGAAAGTTTTTAGATTTTTTTGATTTTTTTCCATGATTTGAAAGGTCATAATTAGTACGATAGGCGTTTCCAATAGCTTCTTTCCATCCAAAACTGAATTTGATTTCGAGATCGAAGTTCGACGCGGAGTAAAAGGGGCGTTCTTCGTCAAGCATTTCTCTGAAGCGTATGTCTTCAAAAGGTATGCCACATTTGATTAAAAATTCGGTTTCTTTTGCCAAAAAATAGGCAATGATTTGGTTTGGTATTTTTCCTTCTTTAATGGCGGCGTCACACGTGGTGGTGATATAGGGAAGATCCGTTTTTTTCTTTTGTAATTCGACGGTAAGTAGATTTACTTGGGTATTTTTGATTTCATCGAAGAGTGGAAAGTTGTTCATCATACATTCATGACAATCTTGACAAAAAGTGCGTTCAAAGGGGTCACAGTCTTCTTTTCGATGCACAAAGTACTCAATTTCCATTTGTTCAAACTCTCGAAGGCGGAAAAGACCTTGTCGTGGTGAAATTTCGTTACGAAAACTAGAGCCAATTTGTGCAATACCAAAGGGTATTTTGGCTAGTATCCCCCGTTTAATTCGTGGAAAGGCAATAAAAATATTTTGTGCGGTTTCTGGACGGAGAAAAGCTGTCTTTTTTGTGGGACCAACCCCAATTGAGACGGGGAACATTGTGTTTATGACTTCAACATCGCTCCATTCTTTATGATTGCAGTTGGGACAGGTAATATTTTGGTTATGAATAATTTCTGTTAATTCTTTTGGGTTAAGGCCTTCGACAAAGGCGCCCGTTTGATCTTCGATGAGATGATCGGCACGAAATACAGTTTGACAATTTTTGCAGGTAACTTGTGGGTCGACAAATTTATCTACATGACCCGAAGCTTTAAGCACTTCAAATGGAAGGATGAGACGTCCCTTCATTTCATGTATGTTTATCCACGGTGTTAAAAAGTGTTTTCTCCACGTGTTAATGACGTTTTTTCTTATAGCTTGCCCAAAAGGTCCCCATTCATAAAAACCGGCGGCGGCTTCGTACACTTCTCCGGTCGGGAAGAAAAAAGCTCTATTCTGTGCCAGTTTCATAATTTTTTCCAGAAGCAATCAATCTCACCAATTTTTTAGCGTTAAAGGAATTTTTTAAATCATCATCACTCGAAGTCTAATAAAAATGTTTAATATCATCATATAGCCGATTTTTTTATGGAAAGAAATGTTTTGTTGATGAAAGAATAACTATTTAAGATAGAAGGAGGGAGAGGTAGAATGAGGAAAACATGCGTATTTTTAAAATCATAACATGGTTAATGGAAAACTGTTGTGTGGAGATTAAAGAGATAATAAAGCATGTAGATAAAAGATTAAAAAAGCAAAAGTACATGGAAGAAGAAAACTAGCGGTACGGTGAAAATAATGGGCAAATCTCAATTAAAGTCGTATTGGAATGGTGTGTCTCAGTGCGTCGATCTAGTGGTTGGTGTCTTAACGCATTTGGAAAAACTTGAGTCGTCAGATAAAAAGATTACAGATTATCTTTTAGAATTAGAAGCAAAAGCCACGCTCAAAATTACGAGTACTTCGCCTTTGACGGAGGCGTTGGGCGTTCAGTTAAATATGGAATCAAAGTCGGGAGAACAATTCGATACAGCATATTGGAAAGGCGTAAAAGATACACTCATTTTTATTAGAAATTATATCAATAAAACGGGCAAAACAACTTTATCTGCTTTAGAACCAGTTCTACTTAAAGCAAAAGCACGGGCTTTGGAAAAAATTGGTGAACAAGAACGGAGTCTTTTGGAAGAGGAACTAGAGTCGGATGTACATCCATCGCCGAGTGAATCAGTTGTTAAACAAGAATCAGTAATTCCAGAAACGAAAGCCCCAATTTCACAAGCTGCGAATGAAACGGCGTCATGGAAAAGAGAAGAACATGTGTCACCAGTTGTTCCTGAAAGTATGCCTAAAGATGATCAGACGCATCCAATCCCGTATAGTACCGAAGAAGAACCTCTAAAGAAGCCATCAGAGACGGTTGCGATTCCTGACCGGTCGACTTCAGAGGAAGCGGCGGTCGAGCCACCAGTTTCCGAAGAAGTTGCCCCGTCGCCGTTAGTTACTATGCAAGAGGATACAGTATCGCCACGCGTTACTCCATCACCGCAGCCCTCGATTCCAGAGACCGCACCGATGCAAAAAGAAGATTCTGCGGCAATAGAAAAAGAAGATGAAACTGTGCTTTTAGAGAAGGAAGAACCGCAACCTCAATTAACAACGCCTTCAGTTACAGATGTACAAAGCAGTGCAACAGAACAACCGTCTGCTAATTTAGCCACAGATTCCGCTAAAGTGGAATTAGATTTGACTGAAGTTTCATCGCTTATAGAAGAAGAATTTAATGAAGAAAACGAAGTTATAGAAAGTACAACACCTAGTACCGTCAGCACACCTTCAACTTCACCTACAGCAATGCCTTCACCTTCTGTCACGCCACCGCCAACTTCATTAGTTAATGAATTGTTAAAAGAGGAAAAGAAAACAGTACCCGCTTCCCTTTCGGAAACAAGTGATGAAGCAAAAGATGAAGAAGACTACCTTCTTAGTTCTACACTAAAAGAAGCATTGAAGATGTTGAAAGAAGAAGATTAAATGGTGAAAATGCAAACTCACATATTTTATCTCGTTTGGAATGGAAAGGCATTTGATTATCAAACCGATCTACCGCCGGAAGATGTGGCATATTTAGAAGTCAATGAATCGAGTAAAACCATCAAGATTAAATTCAGTAAAAAAGATGAAATCGAGACGCGCCGCTTGATTCAGAGACAAGTGAGCATGATCGTGGAGAAAGGATTTGAAATTGCCGAACTTGGTCGTAGCGTTGGAAAGAATTTTCAAGTAATAACGCAAACAGAAGAAAGTTCCGCACCGGTGCAACCATTAGAAATTAACATTTCCGATTTAGGAAGGTCCGTGCAAAAAGCTCCTCAACCGCCCATATCTGAAACACCAACAATAGAGGATATCAAAGTCGATTTTAAGAGAAAAGATATCAAGTCTACCCCCAAAAGCTATTCATTCGAATATACTTATGGAAGCCGTAGTTTTGAAGTTGTTTCAGAATTATCCTTCAGTTTAGGCTTATTTATTAGTCAATTGCTAGAGTACATTCCAGAGCTTTCCGTAAAGCGTCTGAATCAAAACCTTTATCAATTTTTTATTGATGAAGATCAGATAGTTATCCAGGTTCAAAGTGATTATAAATTAGCGTTGTACAAAACGGAAGCTCAAAAAATAAAAAGCCATTTTCTAGTAGAACTAATAGATAAGGTAAATGATATTTTACAAAAGATTCATTTAAAAAGGTAAGATTTACTCCGTATTCCAATAAACAGAGGAATTTTCTGCAAAATGACATGAGGGTCGTTATAATGAAAAAACTGCATTTTCTTTTTCTATTGTTAAAAAAACAGAGTCGGCGTGCGGTTTCTCCCGTCATTGCAACTGTACTTTTAATTGCTTTAGTAATCATTGCCGGTTTTTTAGTATCTCTGATTTTGTTTTCGACATTAACTGCGCCACGACCATTGGTTCTAAGTATTACAGATATAGATCAATTTACCACGACGGATGATGATCAATTGATTGATCAGTTTCGCGTCATTCTTTCAAATACTGGTACAATCCGTGGTTTAATCCTTGTGAATTCTTTTCAGGTGTATAATGTTACTTCGGGAACCGAAGAAAAATTAGAAGGATGGCAAGCAAATATTACAGAAAATGTTCCTATCTTGGAAGGTCAATCACTTTCGCTACTGTTACACAGCAATAGTAAAGAATTTCAGTTAGAAGCCAATAAAACAAAAATAGTCATAGAATTTTCAGCTAAACGCGCTGACTCGCCAAATGATAAACCAAAAACCTTTAGTAATCGTTTTTCACCGTTATTAGTCCCGCCAACAAAAGGCCCCGTTATTGTGAACGTGATAAAAAGAACGGCACCCTTTTTGTCGATTAATGCCACTAATTTGGGGTTATTATCAGTTGACGTGACGATTCAAGTTGATTTCCCGACAGACTTGTCTTTAGTAAACAACACTAATTTTTTAACAGCAACAATTAATGGTGGCACCTCAATTACTGAAACATGGCAATTTAATGGGACCGTAGGTGCGACATATGTCCTTGTGATTACAGCGTTTGATGCGGTGACGAGACAGATTTTTGAACAAGAACTTGTAGTTATGCAATTTTGAGAGTTAACGGCAAAGTAAGTAGCCGAAAGATAAAGTAAAGACAGAACAACTTTGCCACAAAAGATTAATGGATTGTTTTTTCTTTTTAACCCTTTTTCTTTTTAACAAATTCTCAACTACAGGTTATAACGGCAGTTTTTACAATTTAAAGCCTCTTTTTCGTATTGTTTTTGTAAGTTTTCGTAATACCATTTTCAGCATGTTCACTGGAGTGGATAGAATTTTTCATTGCCCGGAATGCTCAAATTCCCTCTCTCCAGTGATAGTGTCTGATGGTATTACTTTATTTAAGTGTGAGAATTTGTAAAAAAGAAGGATAAAAAATGAAGAAGGATATAAATCGGTTTTCTTCATAGACAAGTCTGTTTTTCGTGTCGGTTGTTTTATTACGGCGTTAATCGGTTTTTGGTATTACCATCGTGAGTAGGAGATTCCGGTAATAAAGGAGATTTGCATGAAGATAAGTGTTAGCAATTCTACTTCGTTAGAGTCCGAACGTGGCTGGAAAGCGGCGCCGTTACCTTTTTTGAGGGGTGTTAATATTTTTTTGAATAGTTCGTCGATTACTTTTGGAATTTCCCATAGTTCATCCGCTTTGTGGCTTTTGAGAAAATCTTCTTCTAATATGACTTCTTTAATTTTTCGCGGAAACATTTTGCGTTCAAACTTTTTGTTTGGCGGTATTAACATGAGCGCGCCTTCATTGGGTATCATTAAGGTATCTGAACGCTTTTTAATTCCATAGAGGACTTCTAAAAGATAAGAAAGTATGGTTCCATAAATTAGCCCATTAACGGCTTGACTAAAAGTAGTCACTGGTATACTTCCTTCTAGTACAGTATTATGAGTAGCTTCTACTTGGCCATTGACTTTTTCTAGAAAGGTTTCGAGGTAATCTTTAATTTCGTCAAGCTTTGTGGTTGCAGTTTGAATATAGAAATGCACTCTCCCGTTTTTTGGCGATAAAATTCTTAAAATAGTGGCTTCTTCGGCTTCGTTGAGGTGATAATTTGGTGGAATATCTATATCTACGACATTAGGGCTGAAATCAATAATTACAGGGAAAGTATTCATTTGATACATAGTTCCTTTTTTTCGGGAGGCTTCCAGCGTAGCTTCTTCTTCTGGCTTCACTTCAGCTGTAGTTACTGAAATTGGTTTGATTGTTTGGGGGACTGCGGTAGAATCGGTCATTTCTGCTGTTGTGGCACTTGGTGGCTGTGTAGTTTCTGCTGTTGTTTTTATAGGAGAAGTTGTACTTGTTGTGGTGCTTGTTGCAGGCTTTGTCGGAGGAATACTAGGCTCAATTGTTTCTTGGTGAGTTAGTTCTTCTAATTCAGAAAGAGAAGGTATTTCCATACTTGTCTCCATTTTTTCTGGTTTAGGAGCAGAAGTGGGCGGTAAAGTTTCTGTTTTGGGTGGAGTTGTGGTTGGTGTTGTGATATTTGACAGTTCTCCAACTTCCGGAGTAACTTCGGTGGTCTTTGGTGTTTCAGCAATTTCAGTTTTCTTCCCTTCAAGATTTCTAAAATAGTTAATCACAGGTGTGCTTAATGTAAGTAATATGTCTTGTCCTGTTCTTAGGACAGATTCAACTGTAGCTTGCTTTATGAGGTCGATTCCAGTAGCTTTAGAAATTTCTGCCAGTGTCGAGGCGGCTTCTATGACGTCGGCGTTTGCTACAATTTTATATGTTTCATAGGCATATTTGTGTCCGATTTGTCTGAATAATTCTGGTAAAATGCCATATGCGGGAATGTTCTGGGGAAGACCAAAAATATCAGCATTAAGTTGCGTGATTTCGCATATGGGGATGTTAAACTTTTTTGCTTCTTCCCCTAAGTGCATGAAAGATAAAATTACTTGACTTGGTTTTTTTTCCAAATATGAATGGATTTCTTCGGGTGTGTCAACAATTACCATTTTATCGATAACGTCCGTTATTCCTAATTTGAGGTCATGCGCAAAGGTGGCTAACGTCGTCACCATACTAAGAATGCCGTCGCCATTTCTTGGTAAGACAATTAAGCTGTGTTCTGGAGCTGTCATTGCTCTATATAAAGCGTCGAGCGGATGATATACCTTTTCTATGCTTCCTTTTTGCATGTTCTGTTCTAAAATGCGTAGAACAATTCGCATGACGGGGACAACTTGTCGTGGATTAATGTCTTTGGGGACAACACTCACGGCAATATGTGCCATTGAGCTGATAAATATCATACGTGAATTTTCAAATCGGAGAAATAAAAGTGGTGATTGAACAACTTTCTTTGAAAAAAGTGTCAGTACTTGTACAACCGTTGCTGCAATTTTGCTATTTCGTGTTAAACGACCTGTTCCAGAGGAAAATACAACAGAGGCATTATCAGGATTTATGACAAGTAGTTCTATCATTTCTACCACATTAACTCGAATTTTGTTGTGATACAATCATGTCTTTCTTCTAACTAAATTTAATTGTCGTCTCTTAAAAACCTTTTATTTACATTGATGACTGTTATCGGCATGTTTGTGGTTTACCTATGTGGAAACGTTTGGTAGTTCTGGTATTTTACTATTTTTCCCATGGAACACTTCAATTAATATTGTTGCCGTTCTTAAGTTGTGATTTTTTTAAAAAAATGAAATTGAAAAATTTTAGAGTCTTTATTCCTCTGCTGTGGTAATGATATAGTGTTTTTTCCCGACTTTTGATAGAATTCTTGCAAAAATGGTGAAACCAAAGAAACCTGTGCCGAAACCGACAATGAATAAGATGAGGATGATAAACGTCATCAAACTATAAGCATTGTTTAACACACCGCGATCGATGCCATCAACAATGAGTGCCAGACCTATTATAAATACAATAAAAGCGAATGTCCACGTATAAAAGAGTACTTTCTTGAAAAACGCTTTTTTTAGGTTTAACGTGTCTCTGCCAATAAGAGTTACTGTAATTTTTTCATTAATATTGTTATACGTTTTGTTTATCCACTGCCAAAATTCAATGGGTTTGTTCTTTGCTTTCACAAACAGTGAAAATATTTTTCCCAAGGCATTTCTAATGATATCCATTTCGGTTATAACGATTGTAAGAACTAGGACAACGAGAATAAATACAGCAAACACGATTAAAGCTATTGCTGGTTCGCTTCGAATGAAGCGTACTATGGAAATGATTATTTTTATGAAAGATACGACAATAAAGGCGATAACTTCAAAAATAAATCGGATAATGCGGAAGATGCTATTGATAGTATCGACTAACGTGTCAAAGTTGAGTTGATCTAGAAAATTTTTGACTAATTCACTATTTAAAAACCACAAGATTACGCCTAAAAGAATGCCGCTTATTATGCCAAATACACTGAAAAATAGCGGTATTGATTCAACAAATCGTTTTTCTTCCGCCGTTAAGGGTCGATCGTGTGGCGTTTTAAAAAATGCCACGGTGCGTGAAAGCTGCCGACCTATCCAAATGACAGGCCAAAAAATAATGGACAAGATTAGTTTTATTATCCACCAAAAACCATATGCAATCGCCATTACATCTTCTTTTGTGAATCCATCCCTTAAATCAAAACGGTATTTGCTTGTTTTCTCTTTTGTGTCTGAATCTTTACTTTTTGCTGATTGCGACAAAAAAAATCACCTTCCAATCCCACAGTTTTTCTGTGTCGAAAGAAAAATAGATTGAGGATTTAAATATTGTTGCTAAATGCTAATTTGTACTTCAAAAACTGAGTTGTGAGAAAAGAGTGGTATCTTCATAGCGAGAGGATGTGATTCGTGGCTGTTCTTTGTTACATTGTTTGCAATATAGCATATTGGGACGTTTAAATTTTAAATTTGCGCCACAATAATTGCAGTTAGCACTTATTACGCCTAGTCCTCTGCCTTTGAGTGACAGATAAATTGGAGGTATGCTATTGAGAAGTTGAACTAGAAGCCAGTCACCAGGTCGACATACATCATACATTGCAGACACGTACCGGTATGAAGCCCAAGATATGTGTAAGTATGCGCTGACAGAAGGGATCATCCGTTGATTTTCAATGGCGTACAGTTCTAAGAAAGCAATTTGACGTTTTACATCAGTAACGTATGCAATGCCAATTTGCCCCGCACGGGGTGTGAACGGTTTTTTTAAGGGTTCGACACGCATTTGGCGGTTTTCTTCATCCGGCGATGGTATTCCAACAACACATGAATAGATATACCCGTCGGTTGATTCAAAACAAAAATCAGCGGGAAAGAATTCTTCTATTACGGCCAGCTTATCACCCGGGATTACAACCTTAACTGCGTCTTTACCCGCTGCATTCGAGATTTTTCTTGTAGTTACCATAAAATACGCCGTCCAATATAATAACAACAATTTGAACTTAAATTGGTTTTATTTTGCGTTTTAATTGAGAATTGAGAGTAAGATAAATATTGATAAAGATTTAACGCATAGGTTTTTCCCTTTTTCCGGCAAGTAGAGCTTCTAACGATGCTCCGTTCACTTTGACAACTCGATAGCGAACACCGGGCAAGTCACCAACTGGTCCTTTCTGTGCACCACCGATTCCTTCTATGATTACTTCGTCATTCTCTTCAATGAAAAGAAGACCACCATCACCGGGAACAAACGCGGTAACTTGTTTTCCGTTTTTAATTAAGGAAACACGGACACATTTTCTGATAGCACTGTTGGGTTGCTTTGATTCGACCGCTACTTTTTCGATTACGACACCTTTTGCTTGGGGTGCTCCTTCAAGTGGATCATATTTCTCTCTTAGTCGTAACATTCTTCGCTTATAGTTTTTATCATGCCATTTTTGCTTTTTTCTTCGCTGTAAAAGTCTCCTTGCGGCGAACTCTCCCATCGGTGAACTTTTGATTACCATTATATCACCTTTAAACATCTTAATAAATCATTTTAGATTTATATCATTTTTTTAAGTTTTATATTGACTCATATTC
>WAPZ01000095.1 GCA_015520535.1 Candidatus Heimdallarchaeota archaeon | reverse complement strand
GACTATCATTAAACATCGGCTCACTCATTCTTTTCACCATATAATGTTGCTCAACGGAGGGAGAGTATGTCCATAGTTAACTGAGTAAAGGCTTGTTCCACATTTTCTCCGGTTTTCGCTGAAGTAAAGATATATCCACCGGCATTAATGCTTTTTGCGAATTTATCCGCTTCTTTTCTCAATTTTTCCAAGGGTGAAGGCTTCTTGTCTTCGATAAGGTCCAATTTGTTTCCAATTATAAAGACTTTTGCTAAGGAACTGGCTTTTCTTAGGGCATTATACCAATAATTGAGCCGTTTTAATGTTTCTATTCTTTCTAAATCAAACACTAAAAACGCACCATGTGTATTTGCCAAGTAGAGGTTTTGATAAGAGGTAAATAAAGACTGACCAGCTATATCCCAAATCTGTAAAATAACGTGATATTGTGTTGTCCCACGTTCATCTTTCAATTTTGTCTCTTTTACTAAAAAATCCACGCCAATTGTCGATTTATACCCTTCTGTAAACATTCCTTCAACATATCGTTGAATTAAGCTGGTCTTTCCAACCATCGGTTCCCCAAGAAGAGCTATTTTGAAATTATGCTTTTTAGCAAGGCTCATCTATTAAATCCTCACATCACTGCTGGATGCTTAATCTAATACCTCTATCACTTCCACGTTTAAAAAATATATTGAAAAAAATGAACCCATTATTTATGTTATTATTTTTCAATATCAAACGGTAATTACAAAAGAGATTTAACGAAGCCGCCGTCTATTGCGAGCGTCGTTCCTGTTATATAACTCGCTCGATCTGAAACCAAAAATACAACCACATTGGCAAATTCTTCTGGTGTTCCAATTCTTTTAAGTGCATTTTGTGCTTCCCAACGCGCTATGACATCTTGTTCTGTGATTCCTTCCTTCTGTGCTATTTTCTCAGCTAACGCCTTTAATCGTTCTGTCATCGTATAGCCCGGTGCTACAACATTAACTAAGATATTTTTGTCGCCAAATTCATTACTCAGACTTTTTGCCAAGGCTACTACACCGGCGCGAGCCACATTCGATAAAATAAGGTTATCTAGTGGCTGTTTAACTGAAACGCTTGTGATCATAACAATTCGGCCGTATTGCTGCTTGAGCATGTGAGGAATTACTTCATGTGTTAAATAGATGGTGCTCATCAAATTCAATTCAATGGCATTTTTCCAGTCCTCAATTGAAAAATCAAGAAACGTTCCTGCAGGTGGTCCGCCAGCGTTCGTAACTAAAATATCGATTTTTCCAAATGTGTCTATAGTTTTTCTTATCAGTTCTTTTACGTCAGAATGTCGAGTTACATCCGTTTGAATTGCTAGGACTTGCGATTGCGTTACATTTTTGATTTCTGCTTCGGCTTCTTTTAAGATAATTTTGTTTCTGGCACAAATAACTACATTGGCCCCTTCTTGCGCTAATTTTAGAGCTACTGCCTTTCCTAATCCTCTGCTAGAGGCGGTCACCACAGCAACTTTGCCATTTAGTCCTAAATCCATTTGGCTATCTCCGTTGAAGCCATTAATAATACCATTTGAAAGATAAAAAAGATGTTATTTAGTTAAGAAAATTTTTCCATTGCTTCTCTGGAATCTTCCCACATTGCAGCATTTTCTTCTAACCCGGGGATAACTAAGGGTTTTTTGCCTGATGTGAGGATGATTACTGCACTTTCGGGTGCTTCTGCGACAATTTGATACCCTAAATATGTAGCTAATTCTTGTGCAAACGCTTTTACTTCTTCATGCGTGGGTGAGTCTTCAGCTTTAATTCGCTTTCGTGCTGCGCCTAGCCAGTCAACTCCCTTTATTTCAACAAAGTCAGCCTTCATTTTCTTTATTAGCTCTGCATAACCTTTTGCATCTATTAAATTCCAGTGCTTGGCAACGGTGAGACGGGCTACCTTTCGTGTTTCTGTCGTAACCTGTCCGAGGAGTTCTAAGGTTTCCATCACTTTATCCCATTGTTTGGTATTGTTTGGTCTAAAGGTGCGGAAAAATTCGCGTTTGTCTGGTGGAGGTAAGGTTACATACAGTTGTGTTGGCCAACTGTTTTTTTCCATGAAATCTCGTATTCGTTCGGGAAAACTGCCATTTGTGACTAGAAATACTGTCATTCCTTTTTCTTTGATTAATCGTATCAGATCTGCCATGTATGGATACGACATCGGCTCGCCATTGAGTGAAAAAGTAACATGTTTGGGATTGTTAGCCTCTTTCCATGTTTCTTCGTCTACTTCCGGTTTATATCCAGATAAAATGCGTTTCCATCCCCATAAAAGCCCTTCTAATACTTTTTCCGGCTTGTCATATAGTTGCTCCCATAGCTTTTCATCGTAGCGCATCTCTTCGGTATAATTTTTTCCTAAACCGATATCGTCATGTTTCGTTCTCCAGCAAAAAACGCATGAAAAATTGCAAATCACGGTGGGTGTGGACTGGATGCATTGGTGTGAATTTATACCGTAAAACCGTTTGAAACAATTTCTGTTATTTTTTAAGCGCTGATGTGTCCAATGACATTTTTTCACATAGGCGCTCTTTCCATAAATTTGATAGCCTTGTCTCTTCAATACTTCTCTTAATTCTGGAGCTAAAGGACCAATTTCTTGGGGTTTAATTCTAATCATAACCTTCAATCAACTCCATTAATTTAATTACAAACAAATCTCTATCCCCCTTTTAACATGATGATCTGTAATTGTTTGCGTTTCTAAATAAACCTCATTCAATGATCTAATATAAATCTGCTCATCTTAAGAA
>WAPZ01000094.1 GCA_015520535.1 Candidatus Heimdallarchaeota archaeon | reverse complement strand
GAGAGTATATTCGAAATTTTTTAGATTACTTGGATAAATCTGAACCGCAGGTTGATCCAAAAGGAAAATTTCAGGAGGAAAACGATGGGACATTATGATAGTTGTTATGAAGATGATGAACAAGAGCAACGCGAAGCCGAACGCATACGTCTGCGCAATTATATGCAAAACCGAATTGGAAACATGTCGCTCGATAATTTGCAATTCCTTAATGAAATTGTTGATAACTTGAAAGAATATCGAACATTTTTTTATGTTATTGATAAAAGAAGACCATAGTTAAACTGAAATTTAAATAAAGGGTATTATGAACGTTGAACAATCTTACTAACCCATTATAATAATATTATATAAAATACGACCTTAAGGTCATAACTTTTTGGAGAAATAAAATGACAAATGTACCTGTATTAACTGTTGGCCCTAACAATGGAGTTAGAGTATATTCCTCAATTCGTACTGCTGCCCGTGCTTTGAGTGGTGATGGGACTGCTCGTTTGCGTACTACAATTAGCACACGTGTTGCTAATGGTGGTGGATATGTAGGCAATGTTTGGGTCACTGATGGTAGTTCTTTTGTACGACCTGTAGTATAAAAATATTACCCTTTGAAGAAATAAAAAAACGGGACTTCGAGTCCCGTTTTTTATTATAAATATTTTTATGTCTCAAGGAAAAGTATATTTTAATCCTGCTGAAGAACAGTGGATTTTGTATCTCAAAGATATGGGTATGACTCATATCCAAGCATGTGAAGTGGTAATTCATTACAAACGCGATCAAGCCCTAATGCACAAAATGCAAGGAAATGTTGCGTTATGGGAACACCTATTAAAAGAAATTGGGGAATGGGATGAAAGTTTAAGAGATGTTGATGTTCCTTCTATGCCAGATAAAAATCGAAAAATTATATTACCTGATGATTGATATTAATTAATTAACAAGTATAATTAAGTATACAATTGGAGATATAATATGTCTATAGCAGATCGAACAACAGAAGTTTTTTGTACTCTTCATCTTGAAGGAACCCATAGTTGGCCTAATTGTCCTTATGATGAAGTTGATTATTTGCGTGATACTCATCGTCATATATTTCACATCAAAGCCCACAAACTAGTTACTCACTCTGATCGAGATGTAGAATTCATAATGCTAAAACATAGAATTGAAGCATACTTGTTAACGGAATATGGAAGGGAAATTACTCATGAATCGGGATGGACTATATGTGATAATAAACGCATATGCGAATTTGGTGCTATGTCGTGTGAAATGATCGCTGAAAATTTGTTGGATACCTTTGATCTTATTCAATGCGAGGTGTCCGAAGATGGCGAAAATGGTTCAATTGTTACAAAAAAATCAAGATATATTTGAGGCATAAAATTTAATGACTGAACAATACTCACAACCGTGTATTCTTTATTGTAGTTTTTGTGGAGTATTCCACGAAGAACTAGAATTTTTAATTGCCGGGCCAGGAGTAAGTATATGTTCCGAGTGCGTTGAAACATGTAACGATCTTATCGCAGAAAGAAAATAATTAACAAAGAAAAAATTAACAAAGGCTATTCAAAATGCTATTGAGAAACAATAAGGAACCAAATGAGCAAAAAGTGGTCAAATAATAGAATTGATTCTATGCTTGAAGAAAAATCAGCAACTTTCATTCGAGCGGAAGATACTTCTGATATATCCGCCCCATCAATCATGCCCGTGCTCTGGAAATGTTTAATATGTTCACACACATGGAGAGCAACCGTCGATAGTGTGAATTCTATGAATTCGGGGTGTCCTAAATGTGCTGGCAACAGTAGGATGTCACTTTCAGAAATTCAAAAAAGGCTCAATAAAGAACAGCGTGAAATTATAATAGATGATATTATTCCAGGTTCAAAAAACAATGAACGGAAGGGAATCTTTGTATGTAAAATATGCAATACTGAATGGAAATCAACTCTCTCTAACATTTTTTATAATCAACAAGGTTGTCCAAAATGTAATAAGTCAGGACGATACAACACTGCATGGTTTGATTCTCACCCCGAATTAAAAACAACACCAGCATTGTTATATTTAGTGAGGTTTTCGAACGACGAGGAAGACTTTATTAAAGTGGGAATTACCCGTCACAACATTTTCACCAGATTTCCAAAATATAAGTATCCGTATGTGATGTGTTTATATCAATCTGTTAATACTACTTTATACCATGCATGGAAAGAGGAACAAAACATATTGCAACAGTTTTCAAAATATTTATATTTACCGAAACAACATATTGGTGGTAGAACAGAATGTTTAACTTTGATTCCTCTACAACAAATTAATCAATTATTAAAGGAAATGACTTATGAAGAATATTCCCTCGAAAGATAGTCCAGCTTTTGGAATAATTACTCCCACACCATATCTTGAACAATATGCATCTCAATCGCACTTCCATTTAGTGCTTGCACATCTGGTAGACACTGACACTTCTTATGCAGAATTTTATGCAAGAATGTCAGAACGAGGAGATTTTATTATTTGTGATAATGGGGCTTTTGAGTTGGGAGAAAGTTATGATCCAGATAAACTAATCGAACTGGGTAAAAAATGTAAAGCTGATGCTATAGTACTTCCGGATTATCCATTTCAACACTATGAAAAAACAATCCAAGCAGCTTTACAACTAGGACCTTTAGTCCATGATGCTGGATTTAAAACAATGTTTGTACCACAGAGTGAAACCAACAAAATAGAAGATTGGATATCATCATATGGGTGGGCTGCTGGAAATCCTTTAATTGATATTATAGGAATGTCTATTTTAGGTATTCCAAATGCCTTACCTCACATCCCTGCTTCTTATGCTCGTGTTGTTATGACACAACTATTACAAGATCGTAGAGTATTTGATTATGACAAATATCATCATTATTTAGGTTTGAATGCGGGTCCAGCATTAGAAATTCCTCCATTAATTGAAATGCAAGCGTTGGATTCAATAGATAGTTCTGGTCCCGTATGGACAGGCATCTGTGGCCAGGAATATAATAGAAGTTGTGATAGTTATCAAATAACAAGAAAAATTAATAAGCATGTGGATTTTAATTATCCTCTTACTAATAACAAACAAGTATTAAGTAGTATTCAACACAATATTGATTTAACTTTGGAATTATTAGAAAAACATTAATAGGAGAAATATATGGAAAACCAACATAAACACATTAAAGGAT
>WAPZ01000093.1 GCA_015520535.1 Candidatus Heimdallarchaeota archaeon | reverse complement strand
CGTGAGTTCACATAGGGTTGTCATCTAGAAAGGCTTTTAAGAGGGCAAATCTATTAAAAAAGTGATTCTATTCGCATCTTTTATGGATAAGGCGGTAATGAAACTTTTAGAATGAGAGGTTATTTTAAGGAGTTAATAACGGTGTCAATAATCAAAGAAATTTTAGGTGGCGACAAGAGTTCAAAAGAGATATCAAAGTTAAAGATGTTAATTGAGGCGCGTACGTATTATAAGCGAAAAGCTGCATGGTCAGAAAAGTTAGAAGAACGATATATGCGTGAAGTTAAAAAGTCGTTATTGCGTGGTGAAAAGCCGAATCCCGTATGGTTAAATGAGTGGTTTTTGCGTCGCCAAGAGCGAAAGGCTTTTGAAACCATTGCGGTTCAATTAGGTATTTTGATCGATCGTTTGACATTCGAACGTGAAGCCAGCAAGACAGAGAAAGTTGATATCAAAAAATTAAATAAGATGATGAAAAAAATGAATATGAGACGTCAAGCCTCATTGGAAGAATTGAAGGCGGAATTAGTAAATGTAGATGTAATGCAGTTAAATATATTGGATTTAGCCGTTCAGTTAGAGTCAGTAACAAAATTAGCTGAAGATCGTGCAAAAAGGATTGCAAAGATGGCGGAAGATATTGTGAATAAAGAGCTTCAGGAGACATTGTCTTCACCAACTGATGTGGATTTAGATGAGGTTTTGAGAAAAATTGAGGATAATTTAGAAAAATTGGTGGAAAATAAAAATGGAGAAACTCGAGAAAAAGAACAGTGATGATGCATGAGGAAGGAAGGACGGTGAGATGAATGGTATCGGGTTTAACGCGTTTGCGGGCGTATTTGAATAAATTATATCGGGGGCGTTCTCGTCAAAAATTTCAGCATGATATTGATGAGGTTTTTAAGTGGATCGATGAAATAGTCACATTTTCGTTAGAAGGACGGCAGTTAACAGAAAAAGAGAGAAAACAGTTGGAAGAAAAAATTAATTATCTCATTGAAGATAATAAAAGAGAACAAGAGAAATTTAAGGAGCAAGTTACGGTAATTCAGCGTCTGTTATATGATAATCCCGAGATGGGAACAATAGAAACGGTTGATTTAGAAAATCCAGATAATTTAGAAGTTTTAGAGCGAAAATTAAGTGGCGACGAGAAATTTGTTTTGCAAATGGCGCGTTATTATTTGTCGACCTATAAAAAATACATTGAGCTTCAAAGAACCGCCATTACCATTGGAAAACTCTATTTAAGTGAAGATTTTGGAAAACTAATGGATTTCGTTAATGAAATGGAAACGGCTATTTCTATGATTCAAGAAGGAATGAGACGGATGGAACTTGTTTTAAGTTCGTTAGAAAAGATCTACAGTGAGTTTGAAGACGAATTGAATGTGAATTTAAGAAAAAATATCTCAGAACTAAAAGATTTAGGTGTGATCGGGAAACGAATTCCAACCGTGGAAGATGTTGTGGTCTCTGACGCTTCTGTCACCGAAACATCTGATGAAAATTCTTTAGAAAGACATGAAGAGGATGAAGAAGAGATACAAGATTCAGAATCATCAGAAGTACTGGAAGATGTGGAGTAATAGCCAAATGTAAGACAAAATTGAGGGAATTGAATATCAAATAAACAAAACGCTTGGAGATATAATTAAGATGTCTACAGAGTTATCAGAGCTCATCTTACCTAAAAAGAAAGAATATGAAACCTATTTTCGACTGATAGGATCTCTTATGAAAGAATGGATTAAAATTCAAGAAAAAATTGATGACTTAGTCTTAAATCATTTTACTAGAGTAAGTACCAGTGCACGTTTGGATTCGAATTATAACTCATTAAAGCAGATCATTACTAGCGTTCAAACGCAGCCACGAGCCAAAATAAGTTATTATAATGAAAAAGGGCTTGACTACTCGACTATTGCAGCTGAAATAGCATTGCCGTTTGATGAACCAATCACCATTAAACAATGCTTTAAATTTGTAGATCGCCTAAAAAGCAAATTCCAAAAATATTCTAAGAAGTATGGTTATGATTTATTACTTCTCTCTTTAGGTGTGGCAATAATTCAGTTAATTGCCTTAGAAAAAAAGATCTACGCGTCATTGGTGCAAGATCCGGTTTCGTTAGTTACAGTTATGAGTGACACCGTCATTTTAGTGTAATATGATATCCAGAGAACGCGGATCGTTGAATAATAAAAAATACAAGGAAGAAAAGAAGAAAAGAAAGAGGACGTGTCCAAATTTGTACTATCGTAAATTTCGAGAACCTAAAGGCTTGAAATGGCTACAAAAAAAAGTATTTAGTTATCTTGAGACAGAAAAATTGAATTCTGCCGCCATGAAGGAGTTACGAAAACTGGCAGCGGCATTGAATGATGAAATTGAAGAAATTGAGGCAATAATGATTGACATTCTTGGTGTGCTCCTTAGAAAAGGTGCAAGTGTAATTTTTAGTCCCCAAAATGAAGATATTGCAATTTCTGATCCCGTTTTAAAGTTTAAAATGATCTATTTATGGTATATATTGCGAAAGCTATATATTTATAAACAGATTTTGTCAGAATATCATGCTACTATTCAAATCAAAATCGAATACGGTGCCAAAGACATTAAAGATGTCCATCTAAACCAATTAAGACATGCATTGAAAAGAATAAAATTACAGCATGAGAATCTCTATAAAGAAATGAGAGAAAATAGATCACTCTATAAGAGTGCAGCGAAAGAAGGGCTGGAAGAATATTTAAAGAGTACAGCTGAAGAAGAATTTCAAAAGGAGTCAAAGTTGGTGGAGCTTGACACGCAGGATGCTGAAGACGTTCTTGATCCGCAAAAAACGATAGATATAATAAAAAAGTTGGCAATTGATGTAAGATATGCTTTAGAAGGAAAATCGTCTACAGAATCGGCAACTGAAAGCGAATTATCAGCTTAATAAAAAAGGAGATTGAGCTCGTAATGATTCGTGCTAATATTCGGTCTAATCAACGTTATTTACCACGAGAAGTGAGCAAAAAATTTAAGCGCTCACAGCAGCGATACAATTTACTTCGTTTTTTTATTATAGTCCAAGTGCTATTTGGCATTTTTTTATACAGTGCTTTAGCTTTTTTCCCGATTGGAAGCGATAAAAGCCTTTTATTTTCTATTATTTACGGTGGTACGATGCTTTTATTGTCGTTGACCATCTATATTGGAAGTTATTACTATACAAAGCTTAGAACAATTTATTATGCGGCAGAAGACCTTCAAGCAAGCAGTTTACGAACCCGGAATATTCTTTTGCTGAGTCGTATTTTAAAATTGCTACTAGTATTTTTGAGTGCCATTGCGGTTTACTTCATTTTGTATGCGTTGTTACGCTTTTTTACGCTTTTATCTCAAGAAATTTTCATTTATATAGGTTTAATTGGAATGTTAATTTTAAT
>WAPZ01000092.1 GCA_015520535.1 Candidatus Heimdallarchaeota archaeon | reverse complement strand
GAGACAGAAGCAAATCATTGAAAGCCTATTTTTTTGTTATAATAGTGAAAATGTTAAACCGAAAAAAATTCTTCCACTTCTTTTTTGGTAATTGTTGGCTTTTTTTTCTTCTTTTTTGAATCAGCTTCGTCGGTTAAAGAAGATTCTGTAGTTTCACCTTCTAAATTCGCATTATCATTGTCATTAATTGGAGATTCACCCATTGGTTGTTCTAATACTTTATTTTCAGTTTTTCCATGGTTGGCATCTTCGGAGTTATTGTTTTCTTGTGCTTCACTCATTGAAGAGGATTCGTCTGATGACTCTTCTAAATCACCGGGAATTAATTCATCTAACTCTTTAAAGACAAGATCAATGTTGACTTCACCATTTCCGCTTACTTCGGCAGGTACCACACTTTTGGGAGCATGTGGAGTACTTGAAGACATAGTTATTTCTTTTTCTTCTTCTAAGGCAAGAGAACTCAACATCGGGGCATGATTTTCAATCCATTCTTCTATATTTATGAGATTTTCATCTTCTTCAATAGTAGCTGCTATATTGAGGGGATTATTTTCTACTGTCATGTCGGTTAGTGAAATTTCAGTATCTTCTTGGACCGCATCAAAAATTTTACTGAATTGCTCTGGTGTTGACAACATGGCGTCAAGTGTTTTTTCATCTTCTTTTTGCGCTTTTGTAGATAATTCAGATCCCTTTGCGTTTTTCATATGTGCATCCGATGATATAATCGGAGAGGGTGATGATTCTGACGATGATGGTTCAATTGAGCCCGTATCTACAGGAGGTTCAGTAGTTGTATTTGGTATGGTATCTGGAACAGCAGAAGTAGGAGCCGGTGTTGACTTTGAGGATATTTTTTTATCCGATAAAAGCGAAGAAGAGGCGCGTTTTTTTTGAAGATAAGACACGAGTTCGGTAAGACCAACAGAACGTTTTATTTTTTGTTTTTCATCTCTAGTTAGGCTGTCAGAAGAAGCCACTGTTTTTTTAACTGACTTATGTTTAGGAGATGAACTTGTCGTAGTTGAACGCTTTTGTTTTATCCAATTAATTAAAGCTGAAGAAGGGGCTGATGTGGTGGTTTTAATAAATTCTTTTTTGAATTCTGGACGAACATATTTCAGATAAGGATTATTTTTATCCGATTCCACTTTTTTCTTTTCAACTTTCCTTTTCTTTTGGCTCCGACTAGGCAACTCACGTCACATTCTTTTCAACATTTATTTTTTTAAGTCCTAAGTACCGAGCGTACAATTAAATATATAAGTTCCGCTAGCTTATTTTATTTGTAAAGTGATTACTAATGATGCACACCCACTTTTCCACGCTCTCTAATTTAAAATTAACGTTAATTCGAGTTGAACGTGGTGGCTGTCCTTTAAAAAATTGACTGTATGAGATACCATGGGATTAAAAAATCAATGGGCAATATATATAGGCCAAAAAAACATCCAATGGTCTTTAGGTGTCGAAATTTCACAAAATGAAGATGAAATATTGCTTCAGGGTTTATTGAACCTTACTACAGCGTTAAGTCAATTTGGAGAAGAATTTTTTGGAGAAGGACTTGGATTAATAGATATTCTTCCGGATTACCTCCATTTTACGCAGCCACAATCGATTCTCCTCATTCGACTTTCAAATGAGTTTTATTTTCTATGCTCCAATCCCTTAGTAACGGCGTGGCTTATTGAACAAAGCGATATGCCCGTTATATTAAATGATCAACTACGTAGCGTGCTTATAGGGGCAGCACTTACATTATATTCAAATTATTGGGGTCACGATCTCTTTATCTCAAAGCGAGACAGAGTTGATGAAGTTTTTAACCTTGCCTTAAGAAAATCGGGTGCAGAAGAAAGAGGACACATATCAAAAGGTGAATGTTCTCTTTCTCAATTAACACTTTCAGAATTGATACGATTTCACTACCATCTGCGAAAGCTCTTTGAAAAAGAAACCGAACTTTTTCCACCCATCCAATGGGCACTCGTTCATGATAGTTCCGGGTTACCAATTTATCTTCAATGGAATTTGGATGATCTAACAGCAATGAGCTTGTCCGGTCTTTTAAGCGTCATTAACAATTTTATCCAATCGATTCTGAATGCAAAACTCCACAGCCTCCAATTCGGTGTAACCTCCCCGGTTAAAATCCTTCTTTCCACCGGACAGTCCACACTCTTAGCCATAGCCGGCGCTGAAATTGCACTTAATCAAAAAGAATTACAAAAAATGATATTAGCGCTACCACCACACATTCTTACCGAAATCCAAGAGGGCCTTAAACGTCACTTAGTATCACTTCTTCTAGATCAATATGAAGAGAGCTTGAAAACACTCTCTGTACCACACCTACTTCGTCAATTTAAGCAACAAAAAAGAAAAATCCAAACGACTTCCACAACCAAGGAAATTACCAAAACCTTCGCCCCAATTGCCCGTTACAATCTCCGAATCATTCAAAATGCATCCGCAAAAAAATATATCAACCTTTTATCAGCGTTTGAACAACTTAAAATTGTGGTTTACACGGGAAACGAAAACCTACTTTCCAAAATTGGAAAAATACTTGGAACCAGCAATCAACAAGAGGTATCGTTCGAATTTGAAACCCTAAAAGTTCCCATCTATTCTGGAAGTATCTCATTTAACCTCCAAGAAGTTTCTCTTCAAATCTGGTTCCTCTCAAAAGAAACAGAATTACAAAATGAACACATCCTCACAAAACTCGCGTTAAATACGGATGGCCTCATTGTACCATGCAACTTAAAAAAGATTCAAAGCCCTGCGGCAATAAAAAATAAAATCAACTTATTTTGGAATTATAGCGGCAAAACATTCATTCCAACTGAAATACTTGTAATTGATCACGAACAAAACCCAATAAAGTTTCAAGAACTCATTAACGTCTACAAAGAAATAAAAATTGTTCCAAATTTCAAAAAAATTGATCCTTCCCTCACACTGAATGTAATTGACCTCACCAATGATGAAAATTTCAAACAAGTCTTTACATTACTGATTTCTCAAATCTTATTGACTCACGCAAAAACGTGAAACAACCAAACACAAAGAAAAAGAATAAACAACACTTATCACAATTTCAAACGTCAAAACATCTTATTTTATTTACGTGTGTCTATTATTTCCGCTTCTCTTTTAAAAAACGAATCTACATCAAAACAAAGATGATATTTTCTGCTATATAAAATCATATTATAATAACGACTAAGTAACAACATCTGATTGAGAATTTCATAAGTGAGAGACGCTTTATTATCGATAATTTGTCCATCAATGAAATGACAAAATTTTTCCGAAAAAAACATATCAATGGGGAATCCGTAGCGAAGATTAATCACTAATGCCCTAAAAAGAAAGCGTTTAAACCAGCTCTGCAATTTTATTTCAAAATTTTTGCTATAAACCTGACGTGCAGAAGGTCGTAAATTTTTGTGTGCCAAATGAACAAAAAATTCCAATGGTTGAAGGAAATTTCGAATAAAATGCTCAAATTCATCTAAATATCTGCGATACTCAGATTTAAAATTTTCTAAAATTGGTAGGTTAAAGAGCTCTACTTCTGTATTATTTAACAAGATTTTTCTCTCCTATATTTTCCTTTGAAAGATGTACAATTGACTTTAACTTAATCCGCATTCAAACTTAAAAACATCGCAAATTTATCTTTATACCAAGGTGTTAAATCGCGCCAATAGAACATAAGATCTGTTCTCGACTCTAATACAGCGACAAGCAACTCCATTGCCTCAATAACCTCCGGGACTCTGCGGAAATCATTCTCGGAAAGTAATAAAATACCAAATGAATATGTATTAAAAACATTTGGATCTTTATGAACCTGGAAAGATATTTGGTGTGTTTGAAATACGTAAAATACAGAAAGTAACGCTTCCCACCATTTGTAATCATCGATTAAGAGTTTTTCTAAAAAGTCACCTGAAGATTCTGACGTAGAATCAAAATTTTCATGAGTTGGAATACCTTTTAAGATTTGCAAAAGTCCATGTGAGTGACTACCACCATATTTTTGAGAAAAATTAAAATTGAAGGACGAAAAATCCGAAAAGTCTAAGGTCATTATTTCTATGTCGCTTTTTTCTGCCATGTTCAAATTCACCAGTATATAAATTATCTTAAAATCAGTTTATGACTTTTATAG
>WAPZ01000091.1 GCA_015520535.1 Candidatus Heimdallarchaeota archaeon | reverse complement strand
GTATTACGTTGTTTTAGTGTAGTAAATTCATTTTTTCGTTAATTATATAAATTAGTAGAAATATAAGAAAATTGGTGGATTTGGATGGATATGGAAAAAGTTTTGAATGAATTGGAAAAGCATGGCTGGGTTGTTGTGAAATTAGAAGAGTATGTTCGTTTAAAAAGCCAATTAGAATATTATTCTGTGAAATTAGAAGAATTAGAGGAACAAAATTCCCAATTACAGCTTAAATTGCGTCGTGTTGAGCGTTTATTGGCTGATCTTGAAGATATGTTACGTGATCTTGAATTAGAGGTAGAATTTCTTAAAGACGCTCAGTCTGTTAGTCTTGAATAAGATTTTTTAATTATTTCCGTTTATAGTTTTTTTTGAGTTGACCGAGATGTTATGTGCTGCTGGTTTCAGCAGGTGGATATGGTTCTCCTTTTTCTCGTGCCGCTTCTACTTCGTCAATTAATTTTGAGTAAATATCCACGCGTTCGTCGATTTTTCTTATTGTTCGTACTTGTTTAAAGCCACAACGGGGGCAGTTAATGATTGCAATCCCTTTCCGGCGATCAATGTCAATCGTCATTGTTGGCGTTGGACTGTAGTCCGTGCAAATTGGACATTCAAATAAAGTTGGTAGTCGTGGTCGCGGTCTTGGTCGAACTGTTTTTCTTTTTTTCCGTCCCATATAATTACACCTCTATGTGTGATTATCGTCAAGAACACGTAAATTTTTGTACTTTAAAAATATTTCAAAATCTGCTTTAATAGTGTTTATGTTGAATATTTATTTACGTAAAGAATTGCCCAGATAAAGCGCTCTACAAAGTAATGCATGAGTTGTCCATTTGCTGACCACGAAAAGGTATCAAACCCGTGTTTTCCGGTTGGAAATTCTAAATATATATTTAAAATGTCGTATTCTGAAAGTCTTCTTTTTAGATCGCGTGATTCCTCTGGAAATACCGCGTTATCTAAGCGTCCATGGATTAATAAGGTTGGTGGTGACTCTTTTGTCACTAAAAATGAGGCTGACGATAGATTGTAAATATTTGGTTCTGTCTCTGGTAATGAACCATAAATGACTTTATTTCGCTCAAAAAGGTAATAATTGCCGAGTTTTTTAGTCAGATATGGATTTAATGTTCCATATACACTGATGATTCCGGCAACAGCAAAATATTCGGAACTATAATTTCCTGCATGTTCTAAGTACCAGCTATTATTTGCTACACCACTATAAATGGCAGTCGTTGCAAGCTGACCGCCACGAGATCTTCCTAACACAAAAATTTGACTTTTATTAATTGAATATGAGTTAGAATGTTCGTGTATCCATACTATTGCTGTTCTAATGTCTTTAATCATCTCTACAAAGGTTGCTTCTGGAGGCTTTCGGTATTCAATTGTTATCACTGCCATGCCTTGAGCGGTAAAGTAATTTACTGTTTCCATTGTAGCAATTCCGCGATTTGTGATATTTCTCTTGACCGTTGCTCCGCCATGAATGACGACAAGAGCTGGATACGGAGTAAAAATGGGCTTCATAGGTAAATATATATCTAAATATTGGTTGCTTGAATTTCCATAGTAAATGGTCTTTCGTTCCGCGTAACTCTTTTTTGCTGACTGCATAAAGAGAAGTTTTAAGACATCAAATGGTTTATCAGCAAGACGTTGTTTAACTTCTTTAGGAATGAAACTTAAATAATTTTTCCCAAATACATTTTCATAAATGTCTGTAAACTTTTCGGCTGTAAACGGTGCGGTTAAACATGGTATAAAGGCCCAAATTTGAAAAATGATAATGAAAATGATTACGAGATCTTTTAAAATTAGAGGACGGCGTGTCTTGCCAGATTTTATTGACTTTAAATAATATATAGTAAGGCTCAGTGGAATGATAAAAATTATGGCTATAAATGGCGCAATTTCCCATGAAATCATGGTATATTTGGTATAGCTGAATAAAATGTAAAATATTATGAAGGTTGGCAATATGAGAACGTAATATGTCTTTATTAATTCCAATATGTAATGTCGGTTCATTAAAAGCCACCTTCGGCAATTAGAGTATATTTTTCAGCTAACGAACTCGAAATACATTTGAACAAACCATTTTAAATATATTTTTAGAGAAAACTTTCGAAAAACAGCGATGTTTACTGCGGTATTTGTTAAAAAGACAAAAATTTCGGGTTCTTTGAATGAACGAACACCCAACTTTTATTTAGGCAAACGTGGCACTGTGACTTACGTGAATAAAACGGATGTGCTTTCTTGTGCGGACAACAAAGACTATAGTAATGAATACAGCAATTGAAGTCCAATCAGAATATATGTATGAATTGCAAGCCTCACCACCGAGAAGATTTGGCCTTTTAGTTCTGCATTTAATCTGTGAACGCCTTTTAAAGCCCATCTATAACTGTCAAGACTTTTCACCGGAAAAAGACGGCTGCGATGTGGTTCTAACGGAGTGTTCGCAGCCACCATTGCGGCCTAAAGCCTGCATCGAAAGCAAGTATGTAGAAAATTTTTGGATTAAAGAGAGCACACTCTTACAGCAAGTCAAAGATGCGGCACGTAAATTACGACGAGTTGAAACGCACGATGTGGTGCACCGTTTTTTTCTGGTCAGCAGTTTTGCCCTCAAAAGGCAAGCCCGTGCAAGTGACAAGATATTTAAACATGCCCATCAATATGTGATCTTGGTGCTACTCGTGACTAGTAAAGCCATAGAAGAAAACCCCAGACAAGCTACGCAAGAAATAGTTGTTAAAGCAAAAGAGTTGACGGAAGAAGAGTCTTTAGAAGCGGTCAGCAACATCAGTGTCGTTATGCTCAACGATAAACTTGCCGAGTTTGAAGACCAGGTGGGTATGAATTTTGAACAGATGGAAGCAAAGGTGGAGAAGCGTTTTGAACAGATGGAAGCAAAGGTGGAGAAGCGTTTTGAACAGATGGAAGCAAAGGTGGAGAAGCGTTTTGAACAGATAACTAAGAGACAGGAACGCTTTGAACAAAAGCTTCAAGAACTTAACCAAGAGCAACAGTTGCTCCGTAAGGGGCAGCAAGAGATTACACAAGGCTTATTAGAGATCAAAACACTGCTTACGAATGTCTTAACGCATACCACGGAAGAGGAGTGAACTCTCAATCTCAATTTTTCTTTAAGTAAGTAACTGAATGAGTGAAAATATGTTTTTTTAGCAGTTCTTTTCTTTAAATATAGTGTATCTGGCGTTTACTGAGTTTTTGGCTTCGTCAGTTCTTTAGTTGGTCCAGAAAACATCGATTTTGTTGTTGAAGGATTCAAATTATTTTGTGTTGAAAAATAAATCCCTGAATTTTCATAATGAAGATTTTTGAATTCTGTTTTTGAATTATCATCACTTTTCTTTTGATAATGAGCAATATGAAAAGAAAAAAAGAAAAGATAAGGATTGCTTACGCTTGAATAAGGCCCCAACCATAAGATGGATCCCAACCTACGCTTCCTAGATCTAAAGCATTGGTTTTAAGCCAACTGTATACTTGATCGGGGGTTTTAGATTTATCACCGCCATTCATAGCGAGATATAAAGCAATTAAACCGCTGACATGGGGTGTTGCCATACTCGTCCCTGAAAGTGTGGCATATTTTGCGCCACGACCTTTGTATGTTGAATAAATATTGACGCCAGGTGCTACAAAGTCAACAAATGATCCAGAATTGCTGAAACTGGCGATGGTATCATCTTTGTCTGTAGCGCCAACAGCAATGACTTCAGGATAAGCGGCGGGATAGCTAAGTTCTGTGGTCGAAGGATCGCCATCGCCTTCATTTCCAGCGGCAGCAACCAAAATGATGCCCATGTTATAGGCTTCGATGATTTTATTGTGAACTGCCTCGCCGGGATCAGAGCTGGCACCTAAAGACATACTGATAACATCCGCATCATCGGCGGTTCCAATAATACCATCAGGACCGCGCATGGCAGCGTCAATTCCATTAATAAGCCAATCCCAGCTTCCAGTTCCGCCGTTACCTAAGACTTTAATGGCGTAAATTTCGACATTGGCGTACATTCCAACTACGCCATTACCGTCTCTAATGGCACCGATAGTACCAGCTACATGAGTGCCGTGCCCGTTTTTGTCATCGGGGTTGTTTCTTCCGGTGGCATCAAAGGTCCATTTGATGTTAGGGACTAAATCTGGGTGATCAAGATCAATGCCGGTGTCTAGTATAGCGACTTGAACTGGGGCGGTATATTGGTCACCATAATAGGCGCCGTTGAATACACGTTCAATACCCCATGGTGTTTCGGGGTCATTATCTTGCCACGGATAAGTAGTTCCGCTATCACACGTTCCAGTCACCCAGCAAGGTGGCCCAGCAAAAAGGTGTGGCTTATCATTGTTTTGTGTGGCAGTAGAAGTCTCAATCGTATTTAGAAGTAGCAACAGAGACATCAAAAAAATTAAAATTGGTATAAATCCCATAATTTTGTGTTTTTTCATGATCGATCACGTTTATTGCTTTGTTTTTTTGAAAATACAGAGATTTCATTCATTCTTACGCTTTCTCTAGAGGTATTTAAAAAAATTATGGTGATTTTTAGAATGACTTGAAAAAAATT
>WAPZ01000090.1 GCA_015520535.1 Candidatus Heimdallarchaeota archaeon | reverse complement strand
CAGATGTGTATAAGAGACAGTTTTATAGGTGAAAATCATTTTTTATTCCTTTTTTTGCTACATGGTCTTGTTATGTTATGACACCATTGAGGAGACAAGCCTTAAATAGGTTGTGAAAGCGGAACTAAGATCTTTTTATTTAGTTCACAATAAAAAACGTCTTTATTGGCTTTATTTTTATTAATACATCGAATGACGGTGAGTTGGAAGAAAGGATTTCCAAAACATATATTGTTGCATTGAATGAGATTTTTTGGAAAGAAGATTGTTGAAAAGAACGCTTTTTGTTTCTATTAAGGTGAAAAGAAAAGTAAACAAAAAAACACAATATAGTTATCACATTTTTAGTCTTTTGAAAATTTTTCTTAATGTCTAATAAGTCCTATGACTAAGAAAAATTGAGAAATTTCTTTAGGCCTATATCAGAACTTAGGGCATCATGAACCAGACGCGTAGAAACGGTAAACGTGATTTGTTTAGTTCGTCCGTATCTTCCACGGGAGACGACGCGTGCGGATATTATGCCTAAAAGATCTAGTTCATTAATGAGTTCTGAGATTCGTCGTTGCGTTAGTGGTTCCATGCGCATGTAATCACATAATTCGATATACTGTTGATAAGCGTCACCAGTGGTAACGCCTGTTTCATCATTTTTTTCTCGTTCACGGTATTGGAGATAAATTGCGGTGAGTAGCAATTTTGATTGGATGGGTAATGTAGTGACCACTTCGCTGACAGTGTTTCGTTCAATGGCATCATGGGCCATTCTTACATGTTTTGGTGTGATAATGGAGTCGCCATTTCGTTCGGTGATTTCACCGGCAACTCGGAGTAAATCGATAGCGCGTCTTGCGTCACCATGTTCACGAGCCGCTATAGCAGCAATAAGTGGGATCACCGCATCATCAATACATCCGTCGTTAAAAGCCATATGAGCACGATCATTTAAAATGTCATTAAGTTCTTGTGCCGTATAAGGACGAAACACGATTTCCTCTTCTGATAAGCTAGAAAGCACGCGCGGATCCAAATATTCTTTAAACTTTAAATCGTTAGAAATACCTACAATACTGACACGCGATTTTTCTAACACCGTATTGATACGTGTAAGCTGATACAGCGTTTCACTTCCGCTTTTTTTCACCAAAAGATCAATTTCATCCATTACAATAACAAACAAGGTATTTTTTTCATCTAATGCAGTGCAAAAACGGTTAAAAACCTCATCTGTTGGCAAACCAGTAAAAGGAACCTTTACATCCAAAAAATGACACAGTTCAGCAAATACTCTATAATTTGTATCCACAGTATGGCAATTTATATAGGCAGTGCTCATATCATATCCTTGTTCTTTTGCCTTTGCTGCCAAATTTTTCAGAACAAACTTTGCAACGGCTGTTTTTCCGGTTCCTGTTTTCCCATAGAGGAATACATTAGATGGTCTCGCTCCTCGTAAAATACTAGCCAAGGTATAACCTAACGCTTTTATCTGTGTCGTTCTATGTGGTAACTTATCCGGAATGTACCGATCTGTAAGCACATCTCTATTCTTGAACACTCGTGGGGATTGTAAAAACTCGGTAAAGACATCATCCAATGGATTATCGCTTTTCTGCACTTCCGCCATAATTCTTCCTCTCTTTTATACTTGTCGCTCTAAATTGACCTATTAACTCACTTTCTACCCACCTCCATTTCGAAATCGTCTTTATTAACTCCCCATATTATCGTGATAACGTCTAACTATCTACAACATCCCACTCACACATAGTTCACACATTACATGAACACACACTTGCGATTCAAAAAAGAAAATTATAAAAATGTAAACATTTTTTTGTTAGATTGAAGATATGATTTTTTATTTTGATACCAACGTCTGCAAAAGCCTTTTTGCAGATAAGCACAGATCTCCAACAAGCGGGGGTCGCCTAGCCAGGTCAATGGGTTGTTGTGGGCTGCGACGCCTGATCAATGGCGTTGGACTTAAGATCCAATGGCGTAGGCCTACGTGGGTTCGAATCCCACCCCCCGCACCACAATCTTTTTTGTGATTGAGAAAAAAGAGTTCTTTTAACTTCAATTACAGAAAATTTGACCTGACTCCAACCGGAACGAAAAACACGTTTTTAAATAAAAAAGGGAAAAAATGAAACATTTAATTCAAATTAGCAACGGCCGCGTTCTACAACCACTTCACATGGCGATGCAGATTTAATTTCTACGTCACCAAACTGAGAAAAGGGCTTCATGAATTCTTTCACTTTTTCTGCGGTATCAGATTCTAAGATCAAATAAAGTGTGTGTTCGCCATTTATCACAGCCTCCCCATGTAAAGAGATTCCATATTGCGCTGCATTTTGTTTAGACAAATGTTTCAACAACATTGGAGCTATATCTTTATTTTCTGCTGGGCAGTTGTCTGTTTTATGAGAATGCCGAACTAAATACAACATTCGCCACTAACCTCCTCAAAGAGTTCAAGTTAACTATCGTAAACAAAACCATAAAAACGTTTGTTTTTTGGCAGACCAAAAAGAGCGACGGCAAAAAAAGCAGACATCGGATATTTATCTTTTTTTCAAAGGAATTGAAAATAAAAAGAACAACAAATTAGAAAAGCATACTTTGTCGGCAGCGGTGATTAGAGTCGTTCTAACACGTACCGGGATCATTATTGAGATATAGAGCATAATGGTGCACTTTGAAATTCAAGTTTTTCCAAAAATTCAAACCTTCTTCAGTGAAGGCATCCACACGAATTTGGACAGCATCTTTACATTTTTCACGTAACATGCGGTTAAACAATTCCCGACCAATGCCATGGCGACGGTACTCTGGCAGCACATAGATACCACGAATATAAAAGATTTTTTTCCCTTTTATGGTTTTATGTTCGCCCATTTCGATATAACCAATGATTTCATTTGTTTTTCCGTTTAATGCCAAAAGTACAGTGGTGGGATCACCGGTCCGAATCCGTTCTAGTAATTCATCACCAATATCTTCGGCAAAATCGGGTAAACGAGGATCATTGAGGGCTTTTAAAGCAAAGTCGTATATTTGATCTCTATCATCAGCGGTTGCAAAACGATATACGATTTTTTCTTCTTCCGACATTTTTATCACGGTAAATACAATTAAAATAAGAGAGACGGTAGTCAGTTCTCTTGGTAACGTCTTTTGTTTCGTCATATTTAAAAATTTATTTCAAAGCTGTTATACGCCCACATTAGAAAAATTTGTTGAAAGTATGAGATGAAACATATGCAAAAAACCATAACTGAACAATTAGAGACATATATAAATACATCACGTCGATTAAAAATCAAAAAAACGGATTTCAGTCAAATTGAAATACAAATCCTCTCTTATTCCGGCATTTCATGGTTGCCAATCGCAACGATAAAAATAGACGCGTCTCACACCCACGTTCAAAGGAAAGAACTCTCAATGTCCACAGCCATCGAGTTTACTTACACATGGATTCTCAAAATACCCGTTATTAGTAGTTTTTTTCTGATGCTTCTTGGTATAATACTTGTTATATCAAAAACTATGGTAGTTGGCACAGTCTTAATAGGCATAACCGCATTATACTTCATTTTAACATACAATTTAGAATATCGTTTTGCAGAAACCGTAAAAAAAGATATTGTGACTCTTTTAACTAAAAATGGGCAAATGAACTGAACGAAAGATGATGGTGTAAAGTCATGTATGAAAAGATTGATGAAATCATAAAGGAAATTCTACCAGAAATTATAGCGATTAGAAGAAAAATCCACCAAAATCCCGAACTTGGATTTGAAGAACATGAAACAGCAAAATTAGTAGCTCAATTTCTTAAGGATTTGGGACTGGAAGTAAAAGAAAATGTTGCTAAAACCGGAGTCGTTGGTCTTTTACGATGCAATAACCCAAATGCCGAGAAAACTCTTTTGATTCGAGCCGATATGGATGCTCTTCCCTTAGATGAAGAAAATACTCTTGAATTTAAGTCAAAAAATAAAGGAAAAGCACATATGTGCGGTCACGATTCCCACGTCGCTATCATACTTGGCGTAGCCAAGGTATTAGCACAATTTAAGGACAAATTAAAAGGAAATGTCAAATTTGTCTTCCAACCAGCAGAAGAAGGACCAGGCGGAGCATTACCTATGGTACAAGCTGGCGTGTTGGAAAACCCGAAAGTTACTGCCGCTATGGCATTACATGTCGATTCTGCAACCCCAACAGGAAAAATTGGCCTTAAAAAGGGCTATGTTACTGCATCGGCGGATGAATATCATATTACGCTTAAAGGACCAGGTGGCCACGCGTCTGCACCACATAAAACCAAAGATCTAGTTGCAATCGGAGTTCAATTGGTACAAACGCTATATAACCTCCCACACCGAGAAATCGATCCCCTTGAACCCGTAGTCTTAACGATCGGGAAATTTCACGCTGGTACACGCCATAATATAATTGGTGATCGCGCCGAAATTGCCGGTACTTTGAGAACATTAAATGAAGAAGTCAGAAAAACCCTTGTTCAAAGAATTAAAGATACAGTGAACAATATTGCCGCCTTTTATTCCATTGACGCCGAAATTGTCTTTAATCCAGGAAGTCTTGGTTATTCTTCGGGATGGAATGATCCAACACTGGTTGATATTGCTGCTAACGCAATTTCTGAAGCATTGGGTAAGGATTCCATTGAATGGCTCGAAAAGCCACTCATGGGTGCTGAGGATTTCTTTGAATTCGGCAACCAAAGAAAAATCCCAACTTTGATGATGTTGGTTGGAACTAGAAATGAAGAAAAAGGTTATATTTACCCGATGCACAGTTCTCACTTCATATTAGATGAAGAAAGCATTCCAATCGGCATGAAAGCCATGAGTAGTTGTGCGTTAAAATACCTTAATGAGTAAATGTGTTTTAAGTCGGTCACTTTGATTTCCTTTCTATTTTTCTTTTTATTGACAAAATAAAAGAATTCTTTCATAAGTTCACAATTTTTATTACATATATTG
>WAPZ01000089.1 GCA_015520535.1 Candidatus Heimdallarchaeota archaeon | reverse complement strand
CCCGGCTTTGAACTACCAACACTACTTTTGTCCGCTATCGGTGTCATTCATCTCATCATATTAAGCAAAAAAAGACGTGCACAAAAATAAAAATACCGGCAAAAAAATGTCTTAATTGAATTTATCCTCCTAATTTTTTCCTCTTCCTTTTTTCTCAGATTTTTCAAAATTTCAAAAAACCTCTCTTTTCGAAATCCTACTCCAAACGCAAATATATTCACACATTTTTTCGGTGGTTGTATAAATCCTTTAAGCTCAATCTTTTGTATAATGCTCTAATCTTTCAAGAAAATGCTTTTGTTATCTGTGTTGATAATGATAACAAGCACCACACACTTTTTAGGTGAAATAATTTCTGTGAATTTGAAAGAAAAAATGATACTTACGTGGAGGTGATTCCAATGACCAGCAAAAAAAACCCACATTATTGGGATCAAATTAAAATGGTGGAAAGGAAGAAAATCTTCTATCTTGTTGTTACAATCATTCTATTCTTAGTTGGCTATTTTATTGCACCATCATCAATGGAAGATGGAGTATATGACGTAAAAATTGTTTTTCAGCGAGAAAATGTTAAGATTACGGGTAAATTTCAAGTGACTTTAGATTCCTCCATTTCTCAAGCCAGCAACCTTCAAACAGCCAATTTTACTACCGACAATTTTCTGTTACAAATCTCTTATAACCAAAAATACTCCGGAAAACTCAATAGCAAAATTTATTTTCTAATCACTGTGTTTGAAAATGAACAACCCATAAAAAATCTCAAAATCCAAGAAATTTCCGGTTTAATGAGTAATAATGACACCCACATCAAGCTTTCACCGACTGCAATCAAAGAAAATCAGGTCGAAATCAATTTTCGTGTCCTTAAACAATCGAAAATCGCTTTAGGACTGTTATTCATGATTAGTTTTCTTTGGCTTAGTGAAATTGTCCCACTAGCGGCATCTTCTCTTGTTATACCAGTGATTATAGTGATATTCAGAATTGATACGGCTTCTGGGTCGTTGTCACAATTCTTCAGCCCGGTTATTGCCCTCTTCTTAGCGGGTTTTTTAATGGCTGAGGCAATGAAACGTACTAAACTCGACCAATATGTCTCATTACAAATACTCTCCCGTGTTCCAGCAAATGCCCAGATTTTAGCTCTAGCTTTGATGGGAATGACCGCAGTCTTTTCTATGTTTATGTCTAACACCGCCGCAGCTGCTGTCTTTATCCCACTCTCCATCACATTGCTTGACAATCTCGAACATGAAAATCCCGAGTATAGAAAAATGGTGATTTTAGGTATCGCCTATAGTGCAACACTCGGAGGGATTGGATCTTTAATTGGAACACCACCAAATCTTATTGCCGTAGAATTCCTTCAAGGATTTAATGGCACAGAAATTACCTTTCTTGAATGGTTTTTCTTTGGACTCCCTGTATTAGTGTCAATGATTCCCATTATGTTTGGATACCTATGGATTCGCTACAAACCATCCGTTCCAAATGAAGAACTCCGCGAAGCTAAAAACCACTGCATCACCGCTTTAAGAGAAACACACCACCTCACGCTTGACCAAATCATTGTTGCCATTGTCTTCGTCATTGTCTTTTCCCTCTGGTTGACTACGCAAATTCACGGGATTTCTGCTGGTATTATCGCAATCGTCGGCGCTGTTCTCCTTTACTTTACCGGTCAAATTAAAGAAAAAGACCTCAATCGGATCAATTGGAATGCACTCATCACATTTGGTGGCGGACTCACGTTAGGACTCACCATTTTACGAACGGGATTGGCCGACTGGATTGCACTTCAACTCGGTATCCTCAAAGGTATTCCACCTATTATCACACTACTCATTCTCGGTGCTGTCGCACTCTTGTTAACTGCTATTGCAAGCAATACTGCATCAGCCTCCATTTTAGTTCCGATTGTCATGCCCCTTGGACTTATCTTGGGTCTTGATCCTGTTTTAACTGCTGTTGTCGTCTCAATCGTCTGCAGCATTGACTTTGCCATTGTTATTGGCACCCCACCCACCATGATCGCATACAGCACCGGTATCTACAAAGTCAAAGAAATCTTTCAAATCGGCATCTTCTTGGATCTTATCGGTCTTCTCGTCGTCACTGTTATCGCATGGTTTTTTTATCAAAATTTTCTTTACTTAATCCTCCCCTAACTATTATTTTTTTCTTT
>WAPZ01000088.1 GCA_015520535.1 Candidatus Heimdallarchaeota archaeon | reverse complement strand
GTCAAAGATTAGCGCGTCTGAAGGAAAAATTCGTGAATTAAATTCCATTAAAAACGAAATTGGAAAACTCAAAAGCTTTCTTGATGACATCCGGAAACGACAACAAGAATTGGTAGCTGCCAGCCAAAGTCGACACCAACGTATCATCGAACTATCTTATGAATTCACCGAAATAAAAAAAGAAGCTGACTTTCATCATCAACAGTCTCAAAAAATACGCGAACAAATCCAAAAGATTGCCACAGAATTCCGAAAAGCAAAAGAAGAACTCCAAAAAAAACGTGCAATCTTTAACACACTCCGAAAAGAACGTAAAAAACGCTCTCTAGAACGAAAACGACAATACCAACAAGAAATTGCTAAAGAAAAAATGAAAGAAATCGAAGAACGCCTCAAAAAAGGAAAAAGCCTCTCACTCGATGAAATGCGCCTCTTAATGTTGCAAAAAAAAGAGAACCCCTTCCTCAATGAAAAAAAAACCGAAGAAAACGGTGAAAATAAGGAATAATATGTAATTCGTTCTTTTCTGCTTTTTTCGCTACTTCCACTTTCCTCTTCGAAACTCAACATCGCTTATCACTTTTAAACACCTAAAAAATCATGTTGTGTAGCAGCTACCTCGCTGTAATATTATCTCATAATTATTATATTACGTTAAAATAAGCAAAACCGCAACCTTTAAGAAAATTAAAAGAAATCATGCTCAAAATTGGTGATTTGATATGTCAATACAAGAATCTATTTTGGACGAGCTTAAAACAATCGGCTCAGCCGTCGACAAAAAAATGGAAGTGCTTCTCACAAAAGATTTAACCGAAGGCATGAAAGAACTTGTCCTCTATCAAATCAAAGTCGGTGGAAAACGCGTCCGACCTGCACTCAGCATCTTGTTTGCTCAAGCTGTTGAAAACTTTTCTGCTATACCGGAACCAGTTCTTGACGTCGCCGCCGGTGTCGAACTTATCCATAATTATTCTCTTATTCTCGACGACATTATCGACCGCGGGGATATCCGGCGAAATATGCCCACCACGAGAAAAAAGTTCGGCGACGAAATGGCCATTCTCGCTGGTATGATCTATCGTGAAGCCATCTTTGAATCAGCCGCCGATTTTTCTAAATACTACCCGGATAAAGCCTTTGAGGTACTCTCTCGTTACAGTAAAGCCATCAAAATCCTCACGGAAGGTGAACGACTTGATATCCTCTTCGAACAAACACCACGCGATTTTGAATATTTTAAACAGCATCAATACAAATACATCTCTAAACAAGACTACTTCACCATGATTGAGTATAAAACGGCCATTCTTCTTACCGCGGCATGTGAACTCGGTGTTCTCGCTCAAAAAAACAGCATCACTGAACAACTCAGTGCTGCTCATCAATACGGCTGGAATCTCGGCATGGCTTTCCAAATTGTTGACGACCTTCTTGATCTCTTTGCTAAAGACAAACAATTCGGCAAAGAAATTGGTAAAGACATCAAAGAAGGAAAACTCGGAAATTTCGTTGTTCTCTCTGCACTTGAAGAATTACCGCCACCAAAACAAACACAACTCAGGCAAATTCTTGTCAAAAAAGAAAAATCACCTGATGACATCGAAACGGCACTCAACCTTATTCGAACAACAACGGCTGAAGACACCGCCAAAGCACTCGCCCATGAATATAAGGACAAAGCACTGCAAGCACTCAAAGAACATTTTTCTCCCTCTGTTGCTCGAAATAAACTGGAAGCACTGGCTGAGTTCATTGTTAATCGAAACTATTAATTTCCTCCATCTCAACATTTTTAATTTCCATTAAACTAGATAATCTCGCTAGTATATTGCAAAAGAAATATTGAGGTTCTTATAATGATTAAATTTTGCCCTTATTGCGGCACTGAACGACCAACAGACGCAAAATTTTGCCCTTCATGTGGGAAACCCTACCCCGACACCGTAGCTCCAACGGAACCTCCTACAGCTCCCTCTCATACACAGATACCATCCGACTATTCAGCAACAACTGCCCCAACCCAGCAACCACTACTCACGGCACCCCCTTATTATATGACATTGCCAGAAAACCCCCGAGAAAAAACTTCTTCACAATATCGTCCACCTGCAGGGTCTTTCCTCCAACGAAACCTCCAAGCGATTTTTCTACCACATGAAGGACAACGAGAAATTAAATATGTCTCATTAAAAGAGGCTTTTTCCTTTTACTTCATCATTGCCCTTCTATCAGCAGCACCTTTCCTTCTCATCGCAACAAAAGTCCATCTCTATCTTCCAACACTTGGTGATCTTGGTCCACCACTTTTTATCGTCCTCTTTGTAGTCAACGTCATTGCGGCTTTACTTAACTGGGTTTTTATTGGCGGACTCATCCTTTGGCTAGTATTTTCTATAAATAATACTTCACCAGCACAATTACGCCGATTAAAAGATCTTTTAATTGTTGGTGCCTATATGCTTATTCCTAGTCTTATAACAACCGCTATATCCACACTTACAAATGCTGTACTCCTCAAACCCAAAACTTTCACTCTTACCTCTGTCAATGACGAAACTACCATGAAGCAGTTCACCCAATATATGATTTCTGGTACTCAGTCCCTTTTAGGCGCCGAAGGGGCTTCTATCTTCCTTATCCTCCTCTTTGCTATCGGTATTCTCTGGGGGGCTCTCATCCTTTATTATGCTGCTATTTACAACTTCAACTTGCAGCCGGAATCCGCTCGAAATCGCACCCTTATTTATGTTCTTGTCAGAATCGCTTTATTCTTTATTCTTCCATCATTGTAATCCTTAATGGCATTAAAATCTGAAATACCCCAGTCAACAGTTGAAACTGTTCAAAATCGCTAATGATTTTTAATTTTCCTGTAATTTAATCTTTTATTTTTATTTATTTCAACCATTCAGCACTAAAATGACCCTTTTTCGCAACCATTAGCAAAACTATTATTAATTAAAGGAATCAGATTTAGAACAATGACGTCATCAAAAGAAATCTTATATGTTGCGCAGATTTTTGAAATATTTACTGATTCTTCCGTGAGAACAATTCTAGCGGGTTGTATGTATAATCTAGTCCCTTATATGTTGTATATCGAACATAGTGGGAGTCAGATTATAATAAGAACTATAGTAAGAT
>WAPZ01000087.1 GCA_015520535.1 Candidatus Heimdallarchaeota archaeon | reverse complement strand
TTATTATGCCGTTCGTGCTTCTTTGAATGAATATGACACTTTACTTAAAAAAATAAACACTGCTTTATAACACAACAGCATGACACGAGAAAAATATATTACCCATTTATTTATGGCTGGAGATACAATAACTGCGGCAATTAGGGCTTGTAATAATATGCATTCATTTACTAACGAAGAGTTACATATATTAATACAAAAATTTAACCAGTTAAACCCTGATGCTATACCTCCAATCCCTGGTCAAACGGTAAAAATTCCTTTATGGCCTGGAATTAAAGGAACATCGGCTAGATGATAACAGTACACCAAGAAAAATTATTTAAATGGATAGCTACCATAAGCATAATTCTTGGAGCTATTTTTGTGTCTATATCAACAACATATGCCAATATGGTTTTTCCATTTGTTTTATTTTTGATAGGACATATAATTTGGGGAATATTTGCTACAATTATAAAAGAAAAACAATTATTTTGGCTTAATGTTGGATTCATTCCCTTGGATTTTTATGCAATATATTTACGAATATAAATACATGATATTTAATAGGAGAAAGGCATGTCATCAGACGTAAAAGTATTTAAATTAGTATCAGGTGAAGAAATAGTAACAAAAACATCTAACTTTTCAGAAGATGGTCACATAACAATCGAAAAACCTCGCGTTATGATGTTGACACAAGTTCCAGGCACAACTCAAGTAAGTGTACAAATGATGCCTTTTTGTGTAGGTTCACCTGATGGAACTTTGATATTAGAACAATCCAAAATTGTTGCAACGCTAAAAAACATTCCTGCAGAATTAGAAAAAGCATATATACAAAACACTTCATCAATTGAATTGGTTCAATAAATGGCTGTTGTTCAATTTAAATGTGATACATGCAAACGAATAATTGAGTTACCTCGAGACCCTCAAGGATTAGAAATTATTCAGCGATGTATTATAACTGAAGGATGTAGAGGTAAGCTATTACAGCAGCAGATTTTTGAAAATTTTATTCGTGGAACACCTACACCTCCTGCTCAAGGATTAGAAGATTGGGAACCACGTAAAGCCTTATTTAATTACACACAAACAATTTCACGTTCTGAATGGGTTATTGAACACAACATGGGAATATTTCCTTCGGTTCAAGTATTTGCCGATGCTCCTACAATTAATGATCCAAACAATAGAGTTGAAGTTACACCACAAGATATAATTACCATAGATGAAAATAACATTAAATTAATATTTGACACTAACACATCTGGTGTTGCACAACTAATAGCTCGGGAAACCGATCCAACTGTTTTCAACAAAAAAGAAATTATTGAAGTTCAATCTTTAGAACCTTTACAGATTACTGCAAATGCCTATCTGTCTCTTGCTACATTATCTAGCATAGATAGTCCTAACCCAACACCAACAAATATAGATTTTGAAATTGTTTATTTTCCTGCTGAGGGAGCTTCAATAACAAAAACATATTCTACTGATCTTATCCCCTCTATTGAATCACCATGGAGTTCTCAAACTACAATTTTAATAAAAGGTAAGGTTTTTAATGTCCGAAGTTTTAGTATTTTAGTTCCCGAAATGTCAACAGGAGAAATATCTAATGGATCAACTTTTCAAATCACAAGAATAGATTTGAATCCAACATCAAATTTTCAAGATATAAATCCGGGGGAAATTTTTATTCTTCTAGCTAGAGAACCATACACAAACTTTGATACCATAACAAACAAAATAATTGACGTAACAGATGTATCACCAACTCAAAATACATTTTCTTTCATCTTTTCGCAAGGTGAGATGTATTCTGATATTTCTATTATTCAAAATATATATCCTTTAATACGTTCAACTAATTAGATTAGTTGAAATGTGTAGTTTTTATTTTATACTTCAATTGATATGGATACAAAGAAACAAAAACTATTAATAGAATATCTTCTATCTTCCGCTGACACATTTACTATGTGTTCAGCAATTATTCAACCTGATTTTTTTGATCCAGAATTAAGAAATGCAGTTGAGTTTATTCAAGAGTACTGGAAAAAATATAATACCACCCCAAATGTTGAACAAATCGATGCTGAAACAAATATTAAATTTTCTACACATGAAGTGCCTTTAGATAAAGTTCAATATTGTGCTGATGAAGTTGAAACTTTTTGTAAAAGACGGGCGATAGAAAAAGCTATTTTATCTTCTCCCAAACTAATTGAAAAGGGAGATTATGGAACTGTGGAGAAAAATATTAGAGAGGCAATAACTTTATCATTACATCGAGATCTTGGAATAAGATACTTTGATAACCCCAAAGAACGCTTAACCAGATTAGCAAAAGAAAATCCAGCTCAATCTACAGGATGGAAAGAAGTTGATGATTTGCTATTTGGTGGTATATCCCGAAAAGAAATGATATTATTTGCAGCTAATAGTGGTCATGGAAAATCAGTTACTCTAGCAAATTTAGGATTAAATTTTATTGAACAAAATCTAAATGTGTTGTTTATCTCATTAGAGCTAGATAAAGATGTTGTAGCCCAACGGTTTGACACCATGATTACAGGTATTGGAAGAAGAGAATATAAAAATTACATCAATGAGATTTCTACAAAAGTAATAGCTGCTGGTAAAAAATGTGGGACTATGGATATTGTTCACATGCCATCAGGAACAAAAGCCAACGAAATCCGGGCCTATCTCAAAGAATATTATTTACATTATAAAATGATGCCTGATTTATTAATCGTCGATTATTTGGATAAAATGTCTCCTAATGAAAAAGTATCTGCTGATAACGTCTTTGAAAAAGATAAACGATGTGCTGAACAATTACGTGATATTGGTGTAGATTTAAATATGTTTGTAGCTACAGCATCTCAATTGAATAGATCTGCGGTTGGGGCGACCCACCATGATCACAGTCAAATAGCTGGGGGTATTAGTAAGATAAATGAAACGGACATATATATATCAATAATAATGTCAGAAACTATGAAAGCAGCAGGGGACATAATGTTTGTTTTTCAAAAAACACGTAATAGTGATGGTGTAGGGAAAACAGTTTATTTGAAGTGGGTTAATAAATTTCTTCGAATTAGAAATGCTGATGATTCTGAACCTTCACTGACCTTTAAATCATCAAATAAAAAAACAGAAGAATTAGTTGAAATGTCAAATTCATCGACAAAAAGTCT
>WAPZ01000086.1 GCA_015520535.1 Candidatus Heimdallarchaeota archaeon | reverse complement strand
GAAACATTTTTTGCCAGCGACAACCCATATTTGGCCGTAGAAAAGACAATCACCGACAACTATGCAGCCGGGCGCAGGCAGGCCGACACCGTGCTGCTTAGGCAGGCTTTTGCCCCGCAGGCCGTGCTCAACACCAACACTCCGGCCGGGGTCGTAACCATCTCGCTGGCCGATTATCTGGACAAGGTAGTGGCAGACGGCTCGCAGCAGCTTGAAATGCGCATACTCGATGGCCGGATAGCACACCACATAGCCGATTTCCGCGTGTCGTTCGACTACCCCGGCAAGCGCTATATCGATAACCTGGTTTTGCTGCCCACCGACCGCGGCTGGCGCATTGTCAACAAAACATTTGCAGCCGTAAAATAAGGCGATCAACTATTATATTGGCGGTAGCTTGAGTTGTAGGCTATGTTGTTAAAAAACCAGCCGCACAAATTGATAATTGGTTTTTGCCAACACGCTAACTATCCCGAAAAACCAAAAGAGTCATTTTTTCCATCGCTTGACTGACAGTTAGAAAAATTGTTTTTACTTTTGACCAAATTTATACAAGTAAAGATTAGGTCAATGACAATCGGACAAAAAATTAGACAACTCAGAGAAGAATCAGGAATGAAACAACGTGAGCTAGCCGCAAAACTTAACATTGGCGAAGGGTTTCTTAGTAAAGTAGAAAATGACCAAAAGCTATTGAAACGAGAGGATCTCAAAAAACTAAGTGGGCTTTTTAATGTGGAACATTCCGAATTGGAAACCTTGTGGTTGGCAAACAAAGTCTATGACTTGATTAAAGATGAAAATCTAGGTTTGGACGCTTTAAAAGCAGCGGAAGAACAAGTAAAATATTCAAGGGACAAATGACAGAAAAGCAAATCATAACGACAATTTCAGCTTTAGGATTTACTGCAAATCCAAAAGATGAGAAGGTTTATTCAAAAACCTACGACAAGATTAAATACCAAATGTCAGTGGACTTCACTAAGAAGAGGATTGACTTTGGTCCTGAAATAAAAAAGGGTGACGATACTACTTCTCATTTGGGGAATCCTGAAAATATTGTTGTTCTTGAATGTGTTGACCGACTTATTGAAAAGGGATATAAACCTGCCGACTTAACTCTTGAGAAGAAATGGAAACTCGGTCGTACTACCAAAAGTGGGAAAGCTGACATAACTGTAAAAGGTAAAAACGGAAAAACTCTTTTGATTATTGAGTGCAAAACCTGGGGAAAAGAGTACGAAAAAGAATTGGATAATATGAGATCCAATGGAGGACAGCTTTTCTCTTATTACCAGCAAGATAAAAATGCACGTTACCTATGCCTCTATACTTCGAGAGAACACAACAGAGAAATTGAAATGGCTAATGCCCTGATCAAAGTTGAGGATAGTAAAGAAGAAAAATTAAAACAGCAAGAAACTGAAAAGATTATTACATACGAACAGGCAAAGAATATTAAGGAAATGCTTGAAGTATGGAAACATAAAACCAAAGGCAAACAGACCTTCCTAAATTCAGGGCTTTTTGAGCCTGAAATCGAGCCATACAACCCGGGTTATATTCCACTGAAAATTTCTGATCTGAAAGATTTTGGAAAGGATGATAAAGGCAAGGTTTTCAATCAGTTTGAGGAAATTTTACGACACAACAATATTTCCGACCGCTCCAACGCATTTAACAGAATAATATCACTCATTCTTGCCAAAATAGTTGACGAAAACAAAGGCGAAGATGCTATAACCGATTTTCAAATCAAAGAAGGCATTGATGATGCAGAAACACTTTTGGAGCGTTTGCAATCGCTTTATTCTAAGGCAATGCGTGACTATTTGGATGAAGAAGTGATTGACTACAAATTGGAAGATATTGAAGCTCAGATTGCAAACTTCCCAAGACAAACAGCAAAAGAAACACTCTACCGCATTTATAAAGAGTTGAAGTTTTACCAAAACAATGAATTTGCCTTCAAAGAGGTTTATAATAAAAAACTATTTGAAGAAAATGCGAAAGTATTGGAAGAAGTGGTAAGGCTCTTTCAAAAATATCGTTTCAAATACGACCAAAAAGCCCAGTTCCTTGGTGACTTTTTTGAGTTAATGCTCGAAAGCGGTTACAAACAGTCTGAAGGTCAGTTTTTTACGCCAACACCCATTGCCCGGTTTATCATTTCGTCTATTCCACTAAAATCCATTGTTCAGGAAAAATTGAGGAAAGGCGACAAACTCTTTTTGCCAAAAGTTATTGATTTTGCTTGCGGTAGTGGACACTTCCTTACGGAAGCCATTGCAGAAATTTCCGACATCGTTAAATCAATAGAAGAAACAGATATCAAAGATGAAAAAAGTCTTGCCGAACTGAAACGCTATAAAGAGGATATGCGATGGGCAAGTGAGTATATTTTTGGTATTGAAAAAGATTATCGGTTGGCAAGGACCAGCCAGGTAGCCTGTTTTATGCACGGTGATGGTGATGCCAACATCATTTTTGGAGACGGACTTGAAAAACATTCCCGATTGGCTAAAGATGGTACTTTTGATGTGCTTGTTGCAAATCCGCCTTATACTATTAAGGACTTTAAAAAGCACCTGAATGTAAATCCACACGATTTTGAATTGTGGGAACATGTTACTCCGGATTCTGACGACATTGAAGTATTCTTCATTGAACGAATGAAACAATTGCTTCGTCCGGGAGGTATGGCAGGTATCATTTTACCAAGTTCCATTTTAAGCAATGCCGGAGCTTATACCAAAGCACGAGAAATTATATTAAAAAACTTTGAAATAAAAGCCATTGTAGAATTTGGAGGTAATACATTCGGGGCAACCAATACTAACACCGTAACGCTATTCCTTAAAAAACGAAATGAGGATTTTGTGACCAACTGTTGGTACATAGCAGAAGACTTTGTTTCAGAAAACAAAAAACGTGAAGGCGACTTTTTAAATTCTACTGAACTATTCGAGAATTATGTCGCACAGTTGAACTTAAAAATGGAGGATTATAAAACCTTCATTGCCCGTAACCCCAATGATGCAATTAAGAAAACTGAATTTTACAAATCTTACAAAAGTTGGTTTGATGGCTTGACGGAAGTGAAAAACCTGAAAAAGCGAAAAACCTTTAAAGACCTTCCCCAAGCCGACCAAGAAGCCAAACTAAAATCAATGTTCTTTGATTGGGTTTTGGAAATAGAAACTGAAAAATTCTTCTACTATCTGCTCACGCACAGGCAATTGGTTTTAAACGAAGAAGATGCCCCTTATGAAATTGAAAAAATAGAATGGAAAGATGAAAACGGAAACAAACTCACCAAAGAAATAAAACACTTTAAACAAAGAGCCGTACCGCAAAAAACGTTGATTGTAAGAACAGGCCGCACGAACAAAGAACAGGAGAAATTTCTCGGCTACAAGTTTAGCAACCGCAGGGGGTACAAAGGCATTGACTTTACGGGCGAAACCCTGATGTTTGACCGTGATAACCCGCTAAACCCTAAAAAGGTAAACAGCTACATTTATAAAAACTTTTTGGACGAAAAAATAAAGATTGATGAAGCTCTTTCCGAAAACCTTTCTTTAGTGAAACTCACAGACTGCATCAACTTTGAGAAAATTGATTTTGATAAGCGATTAAACTTAAGTGTTGAAAGTTTCGCAGACCCAAAAGATTACAAATGGCCAATGAAGGCTTTTAAGCATGTTTTGCAGCCTATAACAGGGAGCCAAACCAAGATTGAAAAAACAGAATGGAAAGAGACGGGTGATATTCCTGTTATTTCACAAGAGAAAGAATTTATTTCGGGTTATGTTTCCGATGTTGAACCGATAACGGATTTGCCAATTATCGTTTTTGGTGATCATACAACCATTTTCAAGTATATTGATTTCGAATTTGTTAGAGGTGCTGACGGTGTAAAGTTATTGAAACCTACTGCCGAATACATTCCCAAAGCTTTTTATTACATCTGCCAAACTTTGGACATTCCTGCATCTCAGAAATATACACGTCATTACAAGTATCTTTCTAATTTAAAAATCCCCGTGCCACCGCTTGACATCCAGAAAAAAATCATCACCGAAATTGAAGCCATTGAAGCAAAGGAAGCTAAGGCTAAAAAAGTGATTGATGATAAAAGGAAAGAAATGTTTGAAGTTATTAGTCAAGATACAGTACTGAAGAAGGTATCTGATGTTGCGGATTTATCAAAAGATAAAATTGACCCGTCAACAAAACCTAATGAATTATTCAATTATGTTGGTTTAGAACACCTTGAAAGCAATACAGGTAAGATTTTAAGTTGGGAGCCAAGTATAGGCTCGTCCATTAAGAGTACAAAAAACGTCTTTAAAAAAGGACAGGTGCTTTATGGAAAACTAAGACCCTATCTCAATAAAGTTGTAATTCCTGATTTTGAAGGAATTTGCTCAACTGATATTTTGGTTCTTGATTCTAAACATCCGACAATTTTGCAAAAAGTTTTATTGTCAAAAGAGTTTGTAGATGAAGCTTCGAAGAGAATGAGCGGTGTGAATCTACCAAGGATTAAAGTAAAAGATTTTCTTGAAATGAAAATCAGTTACCCCAATAATCCAGACAAAACCGTAAAGGCTCTTGAAAATCTCGAAAAAGAAATCCAAAAGCAAGAGCAAGCCATAGCCAAAACAGAAGAAGAAAAGAAAGTCGTATTAACCAAATATTTAGAGAAGTAAAAAAGAATAATGCCGGCATTAAACATTGCAGAAATACAAACAAATAAAGACACAGTAAATATTTTTAAAACTTCTTATTCAGAGAAATTAAGAAGTTATCGGGATGATTTTCCCGAATACTCTTTTTATAAGTACGATAATGAGATATTTGCTTGGAACAACAAGCCTACTCAAACAGAATTGCCAAAAGAGTTTCAAAAAGTTTTGATTTCTAAATCGGAACACACGCTGGTTTTTAAAGAAATCTTAGAGCAAGGCATAGTTTATTTTTTTAAAAATAAAAATCATAATATTTATAGACGAAAATACTCTTCAATTTGGCGAGTATCCTTAGTAAAAGATACAGAGATACAATTTAAAGGGCTTGTATTAAAGCCTCAGATGGAATTTCAGGTAAATCCATTGTATTCTACACAACAGCATACCCAGGTCATAGCCATCT
>WAPZ01000085.1 GCA_015520535.1 Candidatus Heimdallarchaeota archaeon | reverse complement strand
GTTCCGACAATCATTCCGCTGTATGCAGCAACTCCACATCCAAAAAGCATTATCTTTACACAAAATTCGCTCAAAAAGGTCCGTGGGCGTTATAATTATAGAATCGATTTTTTTCCAAATGGAGTATGTAGCATCAAAAAAAGCTTTCAAGGATTAGATTCGACCACCCATCGACCGCCGACAGCGTTTGTGGGGATGTTGGAACCATTAGTTATGAAAAGTCTTTTTCTTAGAAATCATGATTTGAAATTAGGAATTACTCAAGCGTGGCGAATCATTTATACTAATGACCACACTTTTTTAGATCAACATAATGTATTTAAAAGAGCACGTTCCCAAAAAACAGAAAAAATTGACGTAGGGATTGGAGAACAGATCCAACTTGTTTATTATCCACAGTTGAGAACGATTTTTGTTTTTTTCTCTGAGCTTACCCAAAAAACACGTTTAAAACTTCGTCATGTCCTAGATCTGTCCCTTATGCAGTTTTTGACGTTTTCTTCCTATATTCAACATTTTAAAGAGGAACTTATCAATCAATATTATAATGCTGAAACGCTGGCTGAAAATTTAAGATTTTTATTCTGGTTCTACCATCCGGATGTGTACGGCTATTATCCACAAGATTTACCCAAACTCTTTCCCTTGGCGTGGCAAAGGAAAGTATATGACCATTTAAGCAATTTTTTTGGTTATAAAAAGAAATTTGATGCGTTGTACCTGACATTTTTTGATGAATTAAAGAAAAACTCAGCTCGCACTCGTGCTATTGGACGATTTTTCTCAAAAAAAATGAGTGCCCTTCTTTCACCGCAACTGGAAGTGAATCCATTGGATGAAATCAAATTATTGGATCCACTGGAAAAACGAGTGCTTAAATTCCTCATTGACTCCTACTTAGCGGATAAAAAATCTCGCTACTTGATGGAAAATGAGTGGGGTTATAGGAATAGGCATCAAATCGTTCAAGCATTACAACTCAATCAAAAAGCAGTATATGCGGAAAAATTCGGCGAATATCCACCGTTTATCGAGAAATTGATCAAATTAGATTTTGTTATTGCTGAACGGATAAAATTCAAGGGTAAACAAGAATTACCTTATTATAGAATTCGGCTTTCAAATGAAATTATCAAAACGCTCTTAGAAGATGAACTCCTTCGCAACGACTTACTCAATGTGCCTCTCGAAAAGAAAAAAGGAAAGAGGCACAAAATAAAATAAAGGGAAATGACAGCCATTAATTGGTGAAGTTTCATGCTGAATTCAAATAAAAAGCAAGCATCGATCCTCTATACCACACTGGGCTTAGCCCCTAAAGCCGTAGCCAACAGCATCAGCTGGCTCGTGTACAAATATCCCGATTTAAATGTCGAAGAAATTCGCCTTTTAGCTAGTACAGAAGATTTAGAAGCCCAGTCACTGGATGTAAAGAAATTTTTAGACGATGTTCACAAATATTTGGAAGAAAATACCACACACATGTGGAAAAAACACACCAAAGATACAGTCTTTGCAAACACCACCTTTAAAATCCAACTAGAAATTCCTAAGGCACCGCTCCCAACCATCATCGAACATGTCATCAGACAATTAACGCAGCTCCATGAGCCAGACAAGGCTCTTATCCTCGATATCACACCCGGTAGAAAGGTCATGTCGGTAGCCCTTACCATTGCTGGACTCTATCTGGCGAAAGAATTTCATTACAACGTCTACATTTATTATTACTGGTTACGTGAATATTCTCGGGAAGCCATGCACAAAATGGCCTATGAACTCTCAATCGACGAAATAGACACTCAACTAATCAGTCCCGTCGAGTTAGATCATGCATTAAAGAAAATACAACGAACGACATGACTGAATGTTAATAAATAAGTGATTGAATAATGACCGACCAGACAATCGAAAAAATTATTTTGTGGATGAACAAACTTATAACAGAACTTGAACAAACCGTAAATCAACCTTTTCTACTTCAAATTAAGGGTTTTTTAGAAAACCAAATCCAGCCGTTTACCATCACATTTGATGTAACCTCTGCCGACAAAAAAATAACCGATCGCACCAATATTCCAGCAAAACTGCTCAATGAAATATTGTGGAGAACCGGACATCTACCGATGTTTTATGACAACGCCGAATACGAAAAGCGCTTTCTCACTTTCATTAAAAGCACTTCAAATCGAGCTAAAGTCATTGCAATTGACACAAACATCATCATCCGCAACGTCATCCCCAATCTCAGCAAACAATTTGATATTTACGACCCCGAAAGCCCTTTTTATCACTCAACCTTCCCCATCATTCTTATTTCATCATTCTCACTGGTCGAACTCAGCTATCAAGCCGACCAACGCTTTAAAAACACTAAAATCCCAGAACACCTCAAAAAACACCTCAACGATATCTCTATCGCAAAGCCCCATGTCCTCATGGCCCTCATTGGCAGACAGACTTTGAATTCAGAGAGTATGAATCTTCTAATGAAATTAAAAACACAACGCGGAAGACGTGGCTTTTTAGCACTCCAAAAAATCGACTCCTTAAAAAGAAATTATCCACATATCATCATTAAATCTCCAAATCTGGTAACTGAACACCGCGCTACCACAAGCACACACAATGACCTCCTCATCGTCCTAGACTTCGAATTCTTCCATCGAAATACCACTTCAGATCTCGTTTTTCTCAGCGCCGACAAAAATCTCATCCTCAATGCCGAATCGTTCGGCTTCAAAACAATCTTCATCAAACAACCCCATCACAACACGCTTCTATTAAATCACATCGGCCAAAAAAAGAGCAGCAAACTTACCATCGCGTCCATCACAAAAATAATTGATGAACTCCTTGAATTTTCTCCGTACATTGAAATCACCCCCTACATCAAAAATACCAACTCCTATCAAGAACTTCCCGAATTTTGCTGGGCCTTAACTGCCGACTGGGTCGGTAGATCCATCTCTGCCCACTCCGCCACCCAAATCAGAGCTGTAGCACTCGCTGAACCTAAAAACATCATATACCTAGAAAAACCTTAAAAAACACAGTTAATAACTACATTTTTTCAAAAACCCCAATAACAGCCTTTTACTGCAAAAAATAAACAATAATTATAAAAAAATAGGAACACGTCGTAATGCTTCCTTGATGACTTAATAT
>WAPZ01000084.1 GCA_015520535.1 Candidatus Heimdallarchaeota archaeon | reverse complement strand
TTCTTATTTTGTGTGTCTATTAGGTTTAAAGGTGATGATTGTTTCAGTCCTAAAAGAGTTTTATTTTTTAAGACAAATTGGGGACCGATACCTTTGATTTTGGTAAGCGGGCCGGTAATCTTTTTTGGTTTTCCAGTTTTGGTGAAATGGACATGGGTGTTTGCTATGGCATTAATGACTTTGTATGGAGAATGATTAAAAGTGTTAAGAAGCAGTTCTGCCTTTTGAGCTCCAACATCGAACAACCCTTCAAGAAAAAAAAGTTGTTGGTCGTGTAAGGATTTTTTCTTTGATACACTTCGCGTAAGAACTGGTTCTTTTTTCTCTTCTTGTGTCCAGGATGCTATTCTATTGAGGAGGATAGCGGTTTCCTCCAGATTGGAGGTTGGAATGATTGGAAGGCGTTTCCATAATGCGATATATGTTAGTGCACCAAAGATGTGTTTTTTACGGCGTTGCCACTCTGGTCGTTCAAATGCAGAACTGAGGTTTTCAAGAATGAGCAGTGGTTGTGCATAGTTTTCCGTGAGTTGTTCAATTTGGGAAAAAAGACGATTATCTTTAAGTGAAGCCGCTAAATCTTTTCCTGTTTTTCTTTCACAAGCCACATCATCAGAAAAGATGTAATCTGCGATTGTCAACTGCTTTATCGTAATTTCCATTCCGAAATTTTTTAGGTATTCGACTATAGCTTGTGGCTCCCGATGATCAATAATGATTTTGAGTTTTTTCTCCGACGACAATTTTTTTACTTCCTTTTTTATGGAAAAAAATTGAATTTTTGTGATTCTATCTCTATTTTATCCAGTCGAGTGTGTGGATATTATCCAAGGAATGTGCTGAAATATTAAATTGAGATTTTTTGATAGCATTAATGAGTTTTTTGTCTGCTGTGATTACGTCACATTTTAATATGATTCCTAACGCCATATAATAACTATCATAGATCGTTGTGTTACATGCCACGGCGATGTCAATGGCTACATTTGCTGTTTTCGGTTGTGGAATATGATAATGAATTCTGTAATTAAGAAGAGCATCATTTATTTGCTTTAGTTCATGCTGAGAAAAGATATAACTATATTTTAACGCGTTTAGAACTTCATATAATATTAAATAGGGTGCATGCAGCTGAATAGTTCCGTTGACATGCAGATCCCTTAGAGTTAACGCTTTATCGCTGTCGTTCTCTTCTAAGAACCACTTAACCACTACAGAAGCATCAATGACTATGGGTTTCATTTTTTTGATTCCTCATGCGCCATTTCCGGATTTCCTCAATACTATTCCATCCAGCTGGGGCTTTTCTTCGTAGTTTTTCTGTAATTAATACGGCTTTCGCTATATTATGGGATTTTTCTTGGTTTATAGTTTCAATAATGGCTTTACGTAAAACTTCACTCCAATTAATCCATGATAGTTCATTCATCTTCTTTTTGATATCCTCGGGTACTCGAACACTTACAATAGGCATTTTTCACACCACATGTTTACTTTGTATTACAGTAATAAAAATATATCACTTTTCATATGATGCCCTGATCGAAGAGATGAGTATAATATACACTTCTTTGCGTGAGAATTTAATTTGTTTTCCTTTTTTTGGGTGTTAAAGCATTTTAGTGTTTTTTTAACCCTAAAATAAAAAAGAACATTTGTAAAAAAGAATGTAAGATTTTAAAGAATTAAGTGATTAAGTCGGCGTGAGTTTTGGCTTTGTGTTAATTTGATCCTCCTTTGTTGGCAATTGGGTGAGAAGGAGGATGGCAATAAAAAACCATATAGAGGTCAGCGCAAGGACTATAAAGCTGTTTTCGAGGAAATCTAGGAGGATTCCTGTAAAGAGTGGAGCGAGAACTACGAGTCCTAAATTGCTGACGGAAGCAAAAAGGGCAAACATCGTACTGGAGATCTCAATCGGAGAGTATTCCATTGTTATTTTACTGTAAATGGCGACTGCAGCCATAACAAGTGTTCCCAGTATGAGAAAGAAAAGAATGAACGTTAGTGTTGAAGAAAGAATGAACACACTTAGTGAAACAACAATAAGGGCTAACAAAATGAGGCTTAAGGCTTTTTTTGAAGTCAAATGGAGCGTTTTTACTAGAATACTGGCTAAAATAGCGCCAAGTACATTTCCAATATAATAAAACGACGTAAGCGTGCTGATTTCTTGTTTAGTGAAACCAAAAGAATCTAAAATGACACTCGAAAAGGAAAACATGATTTGTCCGACTCCTATGGAAATTCCGAGGAAAATGAGAACATATGTGCCATATTGGCTGAAAACTTGCTTAAGTGGTTCGAGTAATTGTGGTGTCGTTTGTTCAAAGGAAAGATTGGGGAGCATAAGGGATGAAAGAGTTGTGATAGCGAAAACAATTGCGGCAAGATAAAAGGCAATATTCCATAGATTTCGTGCAGCGAGTGAAAGTGAGATAATGGCAGCCATAATAGTGCCGATACCTCTTCCGCCGTTCTATCTTTCCGCAGCACATGTCACCTTTGTCACATGTGCTACTGAAAGATTTCCTGCCTCCACCACGAGGGGGGTTCCTCAGCAGGCTTTCGGGGGGAACGGAAGCACTCCCCACATCTAACGGTCGGTTTTAACGGCAATTTTTGGGACGCATCACCCATTCGGGCTTGCTTTTCTTCTTTCTTTACCCCACATATTGGGTGATGCCCACACCACACCGTAGCATGTGTAATGTAAAGCTTGCAAGGAGGAGCAGGCGAATGGTGTTTGCATGCAGTACGGGCACCGAAAAGGCTCTGTAATGTAATTAATGTAACTCTGTGTAGCCACTAATTACCTGTCTGTCAGTCAATCATCACAATGGCTACTGCTCTAGGTACTTTGCTGTTTTTGGGTTATCGCCTTTTGACGTTGCTGTTATAAAATGGTAGGCTAACTATAACGGTGCGTCATGTACGTTGAGCCTTCGCACACCGCTGTTCACGTGATGACAGGCCTTTCCGTGCAAGGATTGAAATAGCAACCAAAAAACACTACTGTAACAAAAATATATAAAAGTTGCTAAAACGGAACAGTACATAGCTGCCCCGTTCCAGCACCAACAAAAATGCAACGTGCTGCATGTAGTGAAAAAGAAAAATATTTGACCATGTGCGGGGGAAGGAGGAGTGGGTGATGGTATGCCAGAAAAGTTGACGTTGGAGCATGATATTTCTCTAGAAGAGTTGAAGATCTTGATACGAACACAAAAGGACGCAAAAGTGCGTGAGCGTCTTCTTATACTGCTGCATATCAAAAAAGGCAGGACGACGCGTGAAGTTGGCGAGTTGCTTCAGATAAGCAAGGGGAAGGTGTCTTATTGGGTGCATCGTTTCAATGAGGCGGGGATACAGGGGCTGTCGACGCGTCCAAAAAG
>WAPZ01000083.1 GCA_015520535.1 Candidatus Heimdallarchaeota archaeon | reverse complement strand
GTATAATAATGGTATGAAACTTGTATTACACCGTCAACATTTTTTATTTGACGAAGTGAAGGTTCGTTTAACAGAAGATGGCTACACGCACTTCCAATTCGAACTTGTATATTATTGATTTCAGATAAATATATTCCTATGTCAACGGACGAGATTCGTTGATCATAAAGAGCTAGGATTGGTGCACGATTATCAATATTCTTCGTCCCTAAAATTTGAACCGATTCCAATTGAGAAAGTTCTTCAAATAAAATATTTGACAGGTTTTTGTGATGATTAAGAAGATGTGTTGCCGATATTTTTGATAATTCTTCTAGTCCGATTTTTATGGACAACACTTGAAGAAGATTTGGGGTATCTGGCTCAAAACTGGTAGGAAAATCATCAAAAATCACTTTTTGCGGAGTAATTTCGGTGACAATTCCTGCACCACCAAGGTAGATGTGTTTTGTTGGGAAATCATCATTTATTATGGTGAAAGTACTGTTTTGGACTGCTAAAAGTCCGGTATGAGCACCGATTATTATAGCATCTGAAACGGATCGATATTTAATCAAAATCGGCAAAAGAAAAGTTCTAGACCCGTCAAGAATTATTTTTACGTTGTCCAACATGTGTAGTTCTTTCAAAAGATTATAATTTGGCATTGTACCTAAAAGCATGGGATTAATGGTCTCAACGATTATATGGACTACTTTTTTATCACGATTTTCGGTCAGAATCCTTTTTAGTGAAATGGTATCATCAGTGCCGTTATTTTCCCCCACTATCATGATTTTTGCTTTAGGAAAAAATTTTTGGACAAGGTACCACGGTAATACCGTTGAATTATGACTTTTAGAACTTATGTAGATATAAATGTGTTCATATTCATCATTGGCCCATGATAGAAGTGCATATGAAATTTGACTCATAGCTTCGGAAACATGGGAGGAAAAAAAGATTTGTGATGGCTGGACGGAAAATTGACGAGCAATGAACTGTCGGGTTTCAGCTATAATATCCTCAGCAGAGACTCCAAGTTCATGTGTGGCTTTTTTGGAAGGGTAATGACTTGTAGATAAGAACGAATTAAGTTCTGTAATGCATTTCTGGGGTACTAAATTGCACGTGGCGCTGTCCAAATAGATGCGTCTCGTTTGTAATGAAAAAAAAGGAAAATGTTCGCGAAATTCATTGGGGTTCATTTAAAATCTCCCCGGTGATAAAAATAGAGAATTACCCACTGGTTGATGGAGATTATAATTTCTTAGGAAAAAGGGGATAAAATCATTGATTCCAGTTAACACAGCAAGATTAATCCAATTCCAAGAAACATCCGGTTTGTTATGGTTTTCATGAAACATGCCATGAAAATGAGATAAATAAAGTGTAATTCGGTCACGCTTTTTCAAAATTTGCTTTTTTTGTTTGGGGTCTGTTGTCTGTTCAAAAACTTGTTGTAATTTATTTTTTTCCTTAATAAAGAAATCATAATCTTCTTCAAACATATCATTGAGGTTTTTTTGTAGGTCTACAATCTCAGATGAATCATTTGTTTTTTTCAAACGACTAATGAGAGTAAATAGTTCTTTGCGTGGTAATGGGTTATAGCCATCTTGAATTCGTAAAGTTTCAGCTGATTTTTCAGCCCATGGCGTGGTATAATATATTCTATAAGTTTTAACAAAGATTGGTGCCGTAGTACATAGTTTTCTAAAAATGGGGTAAAGCTGTGTGTAATAGGCTGTTTCCCCGCCACCGCCAACATGTAGCGTTTCTGGAAACAAATAACAGAACAAAGTGGTTCGTGATTCCGCTCGTGGTAACAACCACTTACTATAATCAGAAAGATCTGGTGCGATCGGATTATATTCTATTTCCAGTTTAGATTTACAAGTTGGGCATTCGGCATTTAAATGACCTGGTACTACGATTTTCGGCTCCATACGGCTGTGGTATTTACAATGAGGACATTGAATATAAAAAGGAACAAAATTCTCATCCCGGTATGGCAGACTTGGTTCGAAACCGTGGGTTTCAATGGTTCTTGTCGTCTCGTTGAAAATATTTACAAAGGTAACGCGGTTTTCTTCCTTTAATAAAAACTCATATCCTTCTAAAAGTAGCTCATTGAAACGTGGATAAGTTACTGGAAGTAATGCAATTGGAAGCTGTGCACGAAAAAGAAGCAAATCATTCCAAATTCTAACAATCCAATCCGCATAGGTATCCGTTTGATACCACGTTGCTTTGAACAAATTAAGAATGGTTGTTAATCGTTCTTTTAAAAGTAAACGATTTGACGGCTGAATTTGGGAATATTTCATTAACTGCTGATATGTTGTTTCAATTTTTGCAAGCGTTTGCTCTAACCACTGAAAACTTGGTTTTTTCACACGAAATATAGGTGGTGCAGCTAGTGCTTCCTCTTTAGTAATTGGTAACTTAGCGAATAACCCAGAAAGCGAATTGAATTGGGGAAAGCGCGTAGTAATAAGCTCATTGTGAAGGCTATCATGTGTTCCAATAAAGAATATGGGTAACACAAAGCGATTATGCTGTTCAGCTGCCAATTTTGTTAAATAATATAATAAGCTCACCTTTCCAAAGAGAAATACTCCCCCACCAAATAATAAAGGTTGATGCCCTGCCTCAAACACACCCGAACGGGGAGTTATCAAATCAAACTTGTCAAATAAGGGGTGTGATCGAATACCTAATTCTCTATAATATTCTTTAATTATTGTAAGTAGCTCATAAAAGACTTTTTCTTGATGAAAGTGCGATATACGTTTCTTTTCAGCCATTTTAATGGCGTGAGTAAGATTTGTAGGTATGGAACCCCATGTATGTGAAATTAAACTCCCAATACGGGGGATCTCAGTGGTTTGCTGTAACGCAAGACGCATGTACAACGCACTTAAACTTGAATGCTGCGCCATTTAATCTTCTCCTACTTCCAGAAAACGTGTTTTTTCAGTAATTTTACTAATTTTCCATTTGTTTTTCGATAGTAACGTAACATTGATTCTTCCCATTATCTCTAAGTTCATTAAAGCTTTTCTAAAGTCATCTTCATTAAGACTTCGATATTCTTTCTCCAATATGGCATAAAGTTCATGATCAAGTATTAATCCATTATGTTTTTCTAAAACCTCAAGAATAATTAATTCTAACGGCATTGGTTTCCAACTTGCTGCCCATTCTGCCATTGATCGTCCTCCGATTTTTGATAAAAATAAAAGGGATAAAATCTCTTAGATTGATCGTTTGTAAGTCAAAAGAAACCAAAAACACATCTGACTATCTATTTTAAATAGATTATGGACATGTCTTTGGTCTTAATACTCTGCAAATTGATTGTTTAC
>WAPZ01000082.1 GCA_015520535.1 Candidatus Heimdallarchaeota archaeon | reverse complement strand
GATTGTGTATGGGCAAAAAAACAGAAAAAAGTTCGATTTCAGCTAAAAAATGAATAAGTACTTGTATTTGGTCCTTTTTTATTTGGGTATGAATTCTTCTCCTTCTAACACGTCAATGTATGACTTACGTGGGAATTTGTGCTTGATGACCTTTAATGATTCACGTACATACCGATAATGTTCTGGTAAACATTTGACAGAAATAATAATGTCATCTTTATGAACGCGTGCAGCTCTCCCAATTATCTTTCCAAAGGCTTTTTTCATACCTTGTTGCAGACGATCAGCGCCCGCACCCGTGAGCATTTTGTTTTCACGAAGTCGATGGTGTGGATACGGATGAATTTTGAAGTAATAATTATCACGTCCAAGTTTACGCGTCAAACGTCGATTTAAATGAATACGTGCAGCTTCTAAGGCATTGGAAGTAATATGACAGTCTTCGGTGGTGCGTAAAGCTAATGTTATGGGAAAACGATCTTTTTGTGCTTTGTTGCCAAGTTCAAAGATACGAATTTTTGGTTCCGGACCGCCACGAGCGTATTCTTTTCGTGTATACGGTGGTCGATCTAATCGTGTATAACAATACGCGGGTCGTTTCATATTATCTCACCATTCCTTTGCTACTTTATCTTGAAACACAATGTTACCAATACAAACATCGAAATAAAGCATAGGTCTTCTATATGACGCATCTTTTTCACAATTTATTAACCTTTATACCACCGCCTTCCTCTGTGATGAAAACAAAAGATATTTTTATGGTGATCTTTTAAGAAAAGTGACAGAGGAAATATCGTGAATGGTGTAATGGCGTGACTAGCTACAAAGAAAGTCTTAAAGCTCCGATTCGGATTATCATGTTTACTTCAGAGGACTGTAAATGGTGTCCCGCCGTTGACAAAATTGTCAGAAAATTAACGGGACATGAAATGCAAATGGTTTCAGTAACAACGGTTGATGTTGGTATTGAGCCAGAAATCGCACAACGGTACAATATTACTGAGATACCAACCATACTCATGAATGAAGAACCCGTCCTTAAAGGTTATATGAGCGAAGAAATGATTAAAGATCGTTTATGGAATAAATTCTTTGAGATTCTATTGAACAAAGAAAACACACTCAAAATACGAAAAAAAACAGTATTTGACACTATTCAGAGCACATTAGATTCTTTAATTCAAAAAAAACTCATACGACCAACTATTGGGGACTATGTTCATCTTTTTGCGCTTCAAAGTACAGTGGCAACCCTTCTTTCACTTGATCCCCTAGCGTCGAAACTACTTTACCAAAATTCACGACTCTTTGGTATGTATGGGTACTATCAAATGCTTTTAATGAATGCCAACCTTAAACTCACAAAGGCCATCACACCCAAGGAACGATTTTATGAAACCACAAAAGCATTGGAACTTCTCTTTAATAATTATGGTTTATTTCCAAATTATGCCGTTGAAACAATCCAACTCAAGGAATTTAGCGAAAATGAAGCCTATATCGAAGTGACGGGTAACGCATTCTCCGTTGGCGTTTCCTCAATAGACGAGCCTTTATGTCATCCTTTTGCCGGCCAAATTTCGGGAATCTTTGAAGTATTCACAGGTAAACCCATTTTAGTCACTGAAACGCGATGTTGGGGTCTTGGTGATCCCTATTGTGAATTTAAAATTGAACTGGGAAAAGACAGCAAAACTATCGCAACCGAATTCGATCGTTATAAAGAAGATATTGCGGAACGGCGAGAAAAATTCTTATATCTCCTTCACGATATTAATACAAATTACCAGAACTCTATTTTAATGCAACGCCAGTTACGACCAAAAATCGGCGACTTTATCCATATTAGTGTTCTTCAAGAAGCTGTTACCACGCTTAAATTGGAAGATCCCTTTGTCAGTGCACTGCTCTACAGTGCGGGAAGAGAATTTGGCTTAGTGGGAATGGGAAAAGACATTTTTATGGATTTAGTTATTAAAAACGGCCTAAAAACACCGGTAGATGACCTTACAGAAGCGTTACCAATCTTAAAAGAGCTGTTTGACCACAACTATCTCCGCTTTTCTCGAATTTACTCGTCAATGCAAATCACAGAACTAAAGGACGACGAAGCCACCATTGAAATTTATGAGTGTGCCTACGCCTCCGGACTTGAAAACACTAACACCACTTATTGTGACTTTATGGCGGGCATAATTGCCGGAAGACTCAACCTTCTTATAGAAGATACTGTTATTGTCAAAGAAATTTCTTGTCATGGCACTGGAGATACTAAATGTACCTTTAAAATCACAATCGAATAAGAAAAGCATAAATTTTCTTTTGTCGACCCTTGCTTTTTCCTTTGCTTACGTTTTTGCATTATTTAAAAGAGAATGAATAAATGAATGATGGTGGGCGAGGAGGGATTCGAACCCCCGACCACCTGATCTTTTGCATTTCGCCTCTTTTGTGCGAAATCACCCAAATCAGGTATCATACCAGGCTAGACCACTCGCCCACCGTTTATATTCTAAGGTGCGCCTTCAAACTTCGGTACCAGTTCTGCTAAATCCTTTCCAAGCAAATATACATATCCAATTTCCCAGACCAATGTGGAGACTAAGATGAAGGCGATGAAAAGGCTAAAACTCCCTTTTGCTAGGAGCATTCCCGAACTAACTTCATCTTCTGTGACTTTTAAAATATATCTAATGAAGGTTGAAGAAGCTAAGATTAAAAGTATGACGAAAAGATATGCGAACATTGTTATATCCGTATCTACAAGTAATCGGAGGACTCCTATAAATACCCCGCCAAGTGCACCAGTCGCTAGTTTTGTATATAAAATCATTGTATCCGGATTTCGGCCTTTTTTGCCAGTCTTAAATTGTGGTTCCGCCTCTTCTTTATACGGCGTTTTTTTTCGGGGGACCCGTCGGACCACTCTTTTCTTGCGCGGCGGCGGCACTACATGTTCGGAACTGTTCACACTTGTTTTTTCTGATGTTGATGATTCTTGTGACATGGTTTTTGCCTCTATGGAGCTATTGCCCTTCTTATTGTCTTCCATCGTCATTCTAATTCCTCGCTAACGCAACGCTACTGCTATTATTTGGTCTTTAAAGACAGATGACACTCACATAAATCGAAATTTAAAACTGTTCATTTTCGATGTATTCGCACTTATGCAGATGTGAGCTGTACTTCTTCAACTTCACCGCGTGGGGTAACTTCGGTCCATACCTTTCCACTAAAGCGATAAAAAATTACGTCACCTGTTTTCCAACTCTTAGCTGGAAGTCCCGCCTTTAAACATGTATAGGAAAGGAATGTTTCTACATCCCAATGCTGTTCAACAGGTACTTGGGGTAAAAGAAGTCCACGACGATAACCATATTGTGCGATTAATCCGTGAACACCAATTTTTACCTTTTTTGGTAGCTCTGCCGGTGATGTTACCACAATCCTTTCAGGTACTGTAAGTAAAGAAACTTCTACAATAATTTGATCCATTTCATCCAGTGTTACTGGTGGGAAGCGCGGATCGTTAACAGCACTATCAACCGCACTCTCCAAGAGACTTTTTTTCAACCTCAATTTTCGTGAACCATCGGAAACCCGTCCGATACAGCCACGTAAATCATGGTGCGGTGGATTATAGATACGTAACGTGGTAAAAATACCACCAACTTCTTGGTCATCTAACGTCTGAAATTCCGGTGGTGGTTGGACTGTTTTAGCCCTTAGATAGTTTTCAATAATTTTTCGTGCTGAAATAACTAGTTTTTTCCCAAATTCTAAAGAATATGCACTCATAGCAGTCACCTATTACGTTTCTATTTCTATTGGCAGTTCTTCCGGAAGAATTTAAATTTCTTCTAAGATTGAACGTATTTGTTTTATTAAAAATTCGGCTTCACGTTGTGAAGTAGCAGATGTTACTTGATTAGCCCGAATGTCAAGGACAGGTTCTTCGTCGGGTAATAGTTCATTTTTTCGTTGTTTAATTGAAGCCTTGATACAATAATATTTTCCTTGAACAGAACGTTCAATTTCGTCAAAAAACTGATTTAAAGAGTCCATTGAATCATACATTTCAAGAAAGGCATGCGTGTCTATTCCCAAAAGGTCACTTACATTTTTCCCAAAAAACGTGATGGGAACCGTAGCCAAGCCATCATCAAATACTGCGGTCAATACTAATCGACGCACTAATGGTACCCGACCATGCTCTGAACACTCACCAAATTTTTCTTCGTTCAACTCTGATGGTATAGAATCCCCGTTATTCGTAAGCGTAGGCTTAACAGCTCGCCAGCATTGACTGCATGACCAATAAAAAGGAGTTTTACGGTAAAATGAAAGAATTCTTCCGGATATCTCAGCACGACCTTCTTCAATTTTACTCAAGCTGGCAAAGTCAGTTTTCACCGGACCCTCGGTTACAATACCTTCACTCCGTTGTTGCTCTTGCAATTGTTCAATAATAGCCTGTAATGAAGAAGAAAGTTCTTCGAGTTCTATGATTTTTGAAAAAGCTGATAAGCGTAATTCATAAGGATATCGCTCATTAGTGGATGTAATCACATTTGTAAACCATAAGGCGATGGCCTTTCCAACTTGTATTAAGGGAGAATATTGTTCAATAGCTTCATTCCATAAGGCCACACGTGTGATACCCGTCTCATCCTGTAACAAAAAATTTTGTACTTTAGCTTCTCGTCCATCATTAAAGGTCACATTACGTGTCTCATATACTGATCGAACGATTCCTTGAACCGAAATTAACTGTTTTTGTCCGTTTAAATCTGTAATTTTTATGTATGGCGGATGTTTGGGGATTCGAAGCGATTTTTTTGTTTCGACAACACTATATTCGTTTAATTGAACTTCCAAACCGCCGTAACGTCCTTCTTTTGCTATAACACCTTTTACTACTAAAGGATCGCCTTCTTTAAACTTGTTCATTATATCCGCAGCTTTTTCCCATGCCACAAAACTTATTGCCGCGGTTTCATCGTAAAATACGCCTTTTAAAAGTTTTAAGGGCGTGACGCCATCTTTTTTAAATTTTGTAAGGAGCTCACCCTTAACACCTAAGCGTACCGCCAAAGAACACCATTTCTGTGGTTCCACGTCTTTGATTTTAAAGAACGGCATTTCATTCACGTCAATTTCCGACTTTGCCGTTCCAGACGTCACCACACCCTCTTGCGCATCCGGAGGAGAAAAATCCTTAAACTTTGCGGGAACCTCTTCTTTTCCTAAATTTATAACATACGATCGATTTGAAACGCTAGCCTCGAAAAGTGAACTTTTAAAGCCGCGTTTTATCCGTACACCTTGCAAAAGGATTTTTTCTCCAACCTTCAATTCTAAGGCTTTAGCAGCTTGATCACCCCAAAAAACCACACGCATGGCTTGTTCAGTGTCAGCAATCCATACTGATGCATAGGTACCCGTCGTTCCATCAGAACGTGAAAATGAGCTCGTGGTTCGATCTGTATAAACAACAGTCCCCACTAGAAGCGCATCATCAACCCAATCGGAAATGCGACTTGGTGAAAGGACATATTTCCATGGATCCGGAAAATCTTCTTTTTTCAAGCCTTCTGGATTAATTTGAATTTCAGAACGCTCTTGCACATGCAATTCTACACTATTTGAACGCCCACGTCGCGTAACGCCACCGCGTATTCTTAAAAAACTCCCAAATGTGATTTCTTGACGTAAGACTTTTTTTGCCCAATTACTCCACAAAACCACCGTTATATAACCCGTATTATCTCCTAAAAGCACACGCGCAACATAATTAATGTCACCATCTCGAGAAAAACTAACCGGATTATATACACGAAGTACCACTCCATCAATACTGATATTAACTGATCCCGGCTCTAAATTTAACAAATTCTTGATCTTTAAACGTGGAATCCTAGGTTTTGAACTACTTGAAGCTGCGGAAGTCTCACTGATGGTTGACTTCATAAGTGGCGAAGAACTACCCGCCACCTCCTTAAAAAGCGAAATTCCATGCTTTTTTGCAACTATCTGCGCTGCACCAACCATGGAAACTAAATTATTCATCTCTTTACGCTTCAATTCTATTTCTTTGAGAACATCCTCTCGGCTTAAGCCAGTTTTATCCATAATCGCTTTTACTAAACGCTCTAACATCTCTGATTGACCATTCAATGGGAGTACCTTCTCTTAAAACGTTCATAAAAATCGTTTCTATATATTCCTATAATAGCCTCTTTTTTAACTCCTCTATTATATCAAACGTTTCATGGAACTCGTCTTCACTCAAGTAAACATCAGTCCCTTTATTATTAAATCTTTTTTTGACAGCGATTCTTTGAAATATATCAATACCAGTCATTCGATAGAAAAAACCCTTTTTATAGAAAAAAAAGTTATAAAGAGACCTTTCACTATGTCTTATGG
>WAPZ01000081.1 GCA_015520535.1 Candidatus Heimdallarchaeota archaeon | reverse complement strand
CTCTATTCCAGTAGATTATGGGAAATATGAAATTTTAGGGCATGCTGAAGGGACTTCCAGTAGTATGACTATATTTGGCATTCAATCTGGCATTCCTGATTTAAATAAAGCCACTCAAAATGCCATAAACAAATTAAATGGAGATGCTTTAATTAACGTCCGCTGGTATATCACAACTACAAATTGGGTAATATTACCGGTTACAACGGTTACTACAACAGTTGAAGGTGATGTCATTAAATTTATTAGGAGGTCGAAATGAATATGACAGCGTTATTAAAATTGTCTTTTTTAATCTTATTATTTCAAAATTGTAGTGTATGGATACCAGGAGGGATGATAGATTCCACTACTCCTGTTCCCCAAGGAAAGTACAAAGTATTGGGAGAAGCAACCGGAGAAGAAACAAGCACAACATTCTTGATTTTTCAATTTAATAAACCCAATAAGGATTTTATTGAAAGAACTACCCAAAAAGCGATCAAGAGTCTTAATGGTGATGAGTTAATTAACGTTACTTGGTATCATAAGTATACTAATTATCTTTTATTTCATACATATTCATTTGTGGTAAAAGGCACGGTGGTAAAAAAGGCAGAAGTGGATGCAACTGCGTACCGGAATATTCAGAATCCTCAAAATCTTCCCCAAGCTTCAGTGCTTTCAACTGAACGCAATGTTATAAATTTAAAAAAATTATTCCAGAATTTAGGTTTACAAGTTTCATTTGTGTTAGGGGGGCGCGAATATGAAAATATTTATGATTATTATACTGGCGAAAATTCATTAACTAAGTTTGTAGGTGGATATAGAAGTTTGGCATTTAATCTATTTATCCAAAAACCTTCACGTTTCATTTATTTTTATCCTCAGATTAGCTATTTAAAATTAACTAAAAATAGGGATGAAAAGATTATACAGAATGGACGCATATTATGGATAGAGCGAAGTGGAAATTATATTCGGAGTATACCTATTACTTTAAATGTCGGTTTTAATTTTGCCCGGTTGAAAGAATTCCCTCTTCAAATACCTATCGGTCTAAATCCATATATAAACTTCGGAGTAGGTTATTATATCACTCAAAATGGAAATTCTCCAAGATATTCTGATTGGGAATGGAAAAACTTTGGTTACCGTTTTGGGATTGGGATGGAATATAAAATTCAGCCTCAAATTAGCATTATCGCAGGATTCAATCGTAATTCTGTTTTTTCAACAATAGATTATTCTTTTTGGGGATTAGGGGTTGGGTTGGTGTACGATATTGGGAGATAGAGATCGTTTAACATAATATAAGGGGATGTTGAGTAAAGGATTGGAGGTTAAAAATGATCAACAGAAAAAGGGATATATCAGCATTCATAATTTCTATGTTAACTTTTATCCTTGCCGCTTGCAGTTCTAGCCCTTCCAATTCCGAAATAGAAGCAGCGGTGAAACAGTCCTTAGAAAAAAGAGTTCCCGTTTCTCTGGCAAAGCATTTAACCGGAGGGGAAGATGCCATAGTGGAGGAAGTGAAGGTAATTAAGGTTGGACAGGCTCAGGGAAAAGGGGCGCATAAATATTGGCCAGTAATTATATATGCGCGAGGTACATGTGTGAAAATGTTTGGTGGAAGGCAACCGTTTGAAGGGCAGGCAGAATATTACATCCGTAAAAATGCTTATGGGGAATGGGTAGCCCAACAAAAAGGGTTTTAATATTATCTTTATTATGCCAAACTCATGATTTGAAATAATTAAGGAGGTGTATTCTAATGCCAATCATCGATAAAGAGACAAAACACAATTTGGGGCGTTTATTAGCAACACTTTTTGTAATTATTTTTCTATTTTATCTGTTTTTAATTTGTCAAGGAGGTTCATAAAGGAGGTTCATAATGGATCAGTTTATCTCTTTATTAGTGGTAATTTTAGTCTTAAGCATCATATTTTTTTTAATTACCAGAGAATTTTGGTGCTGGTATTGGAAAGTCAATGAGCGTTTGTATAATCTAAAACAAATTGAATCCTATTTAAAAACTATAGCCAAGCAATATTCGAAGGAAAATGCTGTTGATATTGTTCCAGAACACGAATTGACAGGTAAAGTGGCGAAATGCAAAGAATGCAACAGTGAAATTGTGATACAAGAAGCCGATACCGATCAGGGTTATTTTATTTGTCCATATTGTGGAATCCGAAACTATTTGTGAAGAGTTTGTTCTAACCATTCAGGTTCAGTTTTGTTCTCGATAACGAAGTGAGAAAACCGTCATATCATCTCCAGGTAGCAAATTGTGCGAATGGATCTGAACTTCTTCCAGAATTCCTTCATTCATTTTCCATAAAGATTTTTTACGGTGCTTGTTAAGGGCTTGGTAAAGCTGATGTTCCGAAAACTCTTTCTGTTGGGAATCCATGGCTTCCGTAATGCCATCAGTGTACAGAAAAATAGTGTCCTTATCTTTTAGTTGAATTATTTGACCGGAGTAATGGAAATTTTCAAGGAACCCAAGGGGAATGCCATTTCCAACTTCTAATGCTTTTATGGCTTGATGTGTAATTAAAAGAGGTGCATTATGCCCTGCATTACAATATTCCAGTTCCCCATTTCGAATGTTCAGGATACCATAAAAGGCCGTTACGAATACATCACAAATACTTTCGTGCACCAGGATGTTGTTTGCTGTTGTCAGGCATTCTGCAGTGGACTGTCCGTTTAGGGCAGTGGCCTTAAGGGTGGTTTTACAGACTGCCATAAAAATCGCTGCTGGAACCCCTTTCCCAGCCACGTCGCCGATTAGAAATCCAATATGGTTGTCATCAATCTTGAAATAATCGTAAAAATCTCCGCCCACCTCGTTGGCCGTTTCCATGGATGCTGCAATTTCGTATCCTGGCTGTTCCAGTTCCAGGGGGATGGATTGGGGCAAAATGGACAACTGAATGTCACGGGCAATGTTCAGTTCCTGCTGTAGGGCATAATAAGCATTTTGGTTTTCCAGGGCTTTTTTTATAAAATCAAGCTCACGGATTGTTTTATTAATGGTTTTTTCCAGGTCCTCAAGACTAATTGGTTTGGTTACGAAATCAAAAGCACCATGATTCATAGCAGCTCGGATGTTCTCCATGTCACCATACGCGGACACAACAATGGATTTTAAAAACGGATTATTTAATGCCCGGATGTTCTCCAACAACGTGAGCCCATCCATTTTTGGCATATTAATATCGGTCAGGATAATATCGATTTCCTGCCCGTTTTGTAATATTTGAAGCGCTTCAAGCCCATTGAAAGCTGAAAAAAATTCAAACTCGGTAGTCAGAATTTTTTTTCGGAAACGCTGTCGAATTAACTGTTCCAAATCCGGCTCGTCATCCACGATTAATATTTTAATTGACATTTTGTTGTCCTCCGAATTTTAGCCAATTTCCTAAATGATTTTTAGGATTGGCTTTCTCTTCCCATTTTAGGAAGGGAGATAGTAAATTTTGTGAATTCGCCTTCCTTGGTAAGAAAAGTGATGTTCCCCTGGTATTCTTTTACCACAATATCGTGACTTAATGACAAGCCGAGGCCGGTACCACTACCTGCTGGTTTGGTGGTAAAAAAAGGATGAAACAATTTGTCTTGAATTTCCACCGGAATACCGCGACCATTATCTTTGATGTGAATTTCAAAATGGTCATGAAAATTTTGGCTTTCCACGTGCAAAAGGGGTTCGTAAGTAGATGGACTTTCTTGTTTTTTCTGGGCCATTTCATATAAGCTGTTACTAATAATATTAATAAAAACACGACTGATTTTCTGAGGCTCTGCATATAAAGACTCTATGGTTTCATCAAAATGCTTCTCGATAATCACGTTAAAATAAGCATCTTGGGCCCTCATGCCATGATACGCCAAATTCAGGGCTTCATCCAGAAGTTTGTTCACATCGATATAGCGACGTTCTCCTGATTTTCCGCGGGAATGTTCCAGCATACTGCGAACAATGCTATCAGCTCGTTTCCCATGTTTATTAATGCGTGCCGCGTTAGCGCCGAGGTTGTTTAAAATATCATCCAATAGGACCTGTTCAGTTAGCGTAAATGTAGTTTTTTTTGTTTGAAAAAAATCTTCTAATTCGGTAACCAGTTCCAAGGACAACTCTGCAAAATTGGTAATAAAATTCAAAGGATTTTTGATTTCATGGGCAATTCCAGCCGTAAGAGCACCCAATAAAGCCAGTTTCTCCTGGATGATCAATTTCTCCTGAGTCTTCTTAAGATCCTGCAGTGTTTCATTCAATTTCCGATAGGTGAGGGCATTATAAAGGGCAATAGTGGTGTAAGAAGCCAGGTTTTGCAACACATTGGTATGGAATTCACTATAAGCATTCTTTTTGAAACTTTGAATATTGAGAACACCCAGTACTTGGTCTTGGGCGATGAGTGGAAAATAAATAATGGAAGCAGAGCGGGCAGTTAATTCGCCAGGGGCTGGTTTTAAATAGCCTGAAACCCGAAAGCTTTGCTCTAAATGTTTCGTATACTCTTTTTCCGAGTCGGCAATGAATATCGGTTTTCGATTAATTATGGACCAAACAGCCAACCGGTTATGATTGTTCAGGTCAATAGTGTAAGGTGTTTTTCGTTTACCCTGGTTAAAGGAAAATTTGAACTCGATGATTTGTTGTTCCGGATGATAGATACCGATTTCAAAAATACTTACATCGACTAATTTACTAATGTGACGGTAAAGGCAAAGGTAAATAGTTTCTAAATCCAGGGATGAAGTAATTTCTTTACCGATTTCGCTAAACAATTCCACATTTTTACGTCGGTCATTTTCAGCCTGGAGTGCCATGGAACGAGCTTCAGCCTCACTGGCAAAGAGTTCAATCTCTCTCAGCTTGGCTCGCTCGCGCTCTTTTTTAATAAGCCGATGACGTTGAACTCTGTCGATCAGAAAAATAAGAAACAAAATTATTCCAGCATATAACGCGTAGGCCCAACCGCTTTGATACCAGGGGGGCAAAATTGTAAAGGCAAAAACAGCTTTGTGGCTTAGTTTTCCACTAATGTCCTTGGCTTGTACCTGAAAACGAAAATCTCCTGCCGGTAAATTGGTGTAACTTTTCCGGGTACTTGTATGCCACGGTGACCAGTGTTCATCGAAATTTTCTAAACGGGTTCGGTACAGAGTTTCTTCTGGAAGGGAATAGCTGGAGGAAGAGAAATGAAAATCCAGGTTACGGTTTTTGTAGGGTAACACCACTTCCGCAAGTGATGGTAACGACGAAAGAATATATCCAAAACCACCGTAGATAAGAGAATCATTATTTACTACAACTTTACGAATCAAGGTATGATAATCCGGAGGTTTTTTGAGATGTGTCGTTAAATTAAGCCGTACCAATCCGTTGTTTGTACCCACCCAAAGCACTTTTTCGGAGGATGAAGGGAATTTGTCCAGAAACAGAGTAGTGAGAGTTGTCCGGTTTAGTTTTTTAAGTAATGCTAATGGCTGCCAATCTGGGTTACCGGAAGCCTTTAGAGTTAACAAACCTACTTCTTGTTTTTTTCCTTTTTTATATAAAATGTACCACCGGTTGGTGGAGTCCGGTATCATGTCCAGAAGGGTTGTTGTGGAATCCGCAAAGAAATTTCCCAAAATCGAGCTTGGGATTAAAGAACGAGTGGTGGAGTCGTATTTTTTCAATCCTTTATTTGTAAAGAAAACAATTTGATTTTTAATCCGAGTCACCTGGCGAATACTCAAATGACGATGTTGGTACAATTGTTTAAAACGAGGAACGTTCCCTTGGGGTAAGAGTGTATCAGGGAGCTGAACTTGAAATATGTCCGAATTGTCGTAAACTACCCATAACATACCTTTTTGTACTTCGATGAAAGTGGAAATGTCATCCCGAAATCCTGGTAAGTGGTCAATGGACACCAGTTTTTCATGTTGAATTCTAACAATAGCTATTCCAAAATCAACCGTTACAAAGAAGGTTTCAGGATAGAAACGGGAGGGATGGATTTCAGAACTCATTTGCTTAAAATATTGAGTAACCTGTTGGTCTGGTTTAATTTGGTAAAAACCGTTATTTGCTAAAACAAACAGCGTTGAGCCTAAAGAAAAAAGCTTATAGGCAGGTTTGTTAATATCCGCAATGCTGTGAAAGGCAGGAGGAATACCGGCTTTCCCTTCAGCAACAAGAAAACGTACCCCATAGTCATTAGCCAAATATAATTTTCCTTTGTGACGTCGAATTGAATAAACGTAGCCTTCGAGCCCGGATTTGTCTTCTAATAGGGAAATTGGAGAGGGAAGGTCGATCCGGGCAATGCCATCCCCCAGGGCTAACCATAAGCCACCCGATTTTGCCGGGTACACATAATAAATAATGGAAGAATGAAGCCCTTTGTTTTTGTTAATAATCTGGAGCACGTTACCTTGCCGGTCAATTTGGATTAAGCCGTTTCGTTGGGTGCCGATGGCGTAGGTGCTATCCGATAACATAGCCGCATCATAAAGTTGACTTCCGATGAGTAGAGAATCCAATTCCGGGGCAAAGTGCTGAGCAAATTTTCCATTGTAAATAAAAAGACCATTCGTTGCGGTGGTAATCAGCAGAAGTTCTTTCTTTTGATTATCTGCTTTCCGATATGGAAGTATATCATACACACCAATTGTAGCAAATTTCTCACCACCCGGAAGTAAAACAAGAGAATCCCCCTTTACTTCCATTAGACCTACGTCGTGATTGCGTACAAAAATACGATTGTTCATGCGATAAATACGATAAGTTCCGTTAACTTCCCATACGCGAATATCCCGATCTCTCAAGCGAATGAGATAATTGCGAGTTTTAAAGAATACTCCTTGAGGGGAGGCCAGTACATCCCAGACCTCGCCTACATTCTGGTACTTTTTTTCCAAGCGGTAACGAAGCGATTTGTACTTTAATCGTCCATGTTTATCAGGGGTTAAATAACCAAATTCTGAGCCCGCAGTAAGGTAAATTCGTCCACCTTCATCCATAGAAAGTGCCCGCGCAGCCTGGTTGTGGGGTAACGAAATATGCTCCCAGTTAATGCCATCAAATACCAGAACCCCTACGCTATTGCCGAAATACATAAGTCCCCGTTTATCCTGCAAGATGGACCAATTTGAAGCACTACCTTCATAATCCTTATGGGTATAGTTGGTGATCCTTGGTAGGCCAATTTCAGAGGAGAGCTGTGATTGGCCTGGAATAAAAGACACGAGGCAAAATAGAATGTAAAGAAAAATTTTTATATTCATATTCAATTGTCTTTACTTTTGAAAATATGGGTTGTAGTCCTTTTGGGTTTAGCAGCTGTTTTCTTATATTTTCTAACTTTAAATGAGAAGAGTGAGGGACAAGGGAGCGCTCTCTTATACCTGTTGCTTTGAGTTTTTCGTTTCTTTCAGAAATAACGCCGGTTTAAGTGCAAAAACCCCGTCAAGGTAGAAAACATGTTCCCAAAC
>WAPZ01000080.1 GCA_015520535.1 Candidatus Heimdallarchaeota archaeon | reverse complement strand
GGTTATGGTCGTTTTAATTGACGTGCTTCACGTTCAGTTTCACGAAGCTGAAGAATATCGCCTTCACGAACCGGGCCTTTTACGTTGCGCACAATAATTCGTCCTTTATCGGGGCCTTCTAAAATGCGTACCCGCACTTGGATGACTTCACCTGTAATTCCGGTGTAGCACTCATTTTATGGAATCTTCTGAGTGCTTACATCTCCGGTTCGGCCCACAATTTGGACGACTTCCGCTGGAGTTGAATAGTCTTCTTCCATACTCATTTCAATCACCATTATATTTAGGTTTCTTTAAATTTTTTATTTAATGTTCATATACGGATTTATTTTTAATTTCTCTTCTATAACCAACGATTAAAGGAAAAATACGAAAGAAAGGTTTAATTCAATGGTATTTTTGCATTGTATATCCGATTATTTCGACGTGAACCTTTACTTCCTTTACCGTGAATCAATTAATCGTTAGTTAATCATCTAAAAGCCGGCAAGTTCGCGTATTCGGGCAGCCAAGGTTTCAATATCTTTGGTATAAGGACCGGAGTCAACAATGGCACAGCTAGCGGCTTTTACTTTGATTTTACATGCTTCACCGAGTTTTTCCTTAGTAGACACATACATATATGGTATTTTCTTTTCTTCAGCAAGAAGTGGGAGGTGCCCTACAATCTCTGGGGGATCGACGTCGAGTGCAATAAAGACGAGTTTTGCCTTTCCTCTTTCAATAGCTTTGGTTGTTTCATTTGTGCCTTTCTTGACGGCACCCGGAATTTCGCTTAAACGACTTAAAATTTTTAATCCTTCTTCTTCTAAGCCTTCAGGTTGATCATATCTCACATAAAACGGTTTACCCATATTTTCGACCTCCAGGGTGTATTACTTTTTTATTTAATGCTATTAATTGCATTTTTGCACGGCAGGTACGTGGACTGTATAACAAAGCATATTTACAAAGATATTGCTTAAAGTTCAGTCCACCCTTTCCTCAGCCGATATTTTATTTAATTTTCTTCGGGTATTATTTTATTGGTCCCAAATTATTTATTTTGTTGGTATTTCCTCATGTTACTCTCTTATTCTATCGTTAAATAAAGCTTATTAACTCTTTAATGGGCGTTGAGCATATATTTTGGGGTCGATTCCCCTTTGTAAAAGCCATTCACGCGCTTTTCCCGTTATAACTAATCGTACACTTTTTAAATCATCGATTGTTTTAGCACCGGTGAGAAAACAGGCCAATTTAATTTCTTCAGCCATTATCTTTACATAATTTTCTAATACCGATGTACCTTGCACAGCGGCCTTTAAAAATGGAGATGCCATGCCAACGACGTCGGCGCCTAGTGCAATGAGCTTTGCTACCTCTAATCCGTTTCGAACGCCACCAGATGCAATAATTGTGCCGTTAAATACTTGTTTGACCTCGATAGTACTTATAGCGGTAGGTATACCCCAATCTCTAAAAATTTCAGCTAAAGTTTTTGATCGTGGGTTAGGAAAGCGTAATCCTTCAACGGCAGCCCAAGAGGTTCCACCAACGCCTTGAATGTCAATTCCTTGAATTCCACGGCGATTGAGTTCGGCGGCGCTTTCTTTACTAAAACCGGACCCGACTTCTTTTGCAATTAAAGGAATACGTTTTTTTAATAATTCATGGTTAATGGCTTCAATTTTATCTAAAAGATTTTTGAAGTTTCGATCACCCTCGGGTTGGACGACTTCTTGAAGAGGGTTTGTATGAATGGCGATTGCATCAGCGTGAATCATTTCAACTGCACGAAGGACTTCATCAATGCCATACCCTTTATTAAACTGTGGAGCGCCAAGATTTGCAATAATAAAAGTGTTTGGCGCAACATCTCGAACGATTGAGAACGTATCCTCAACAGTCGGATCTTCAATTGCGGCGCGTTGACTCCCGACACCCATTGGATAGTTGTATTTTTCGGCAACCCGAGCAAGTGTTTCGTTAATGCCCTTTACTTCTTTATGACCCCCCGTCATTCCAGAACAGACAATAGGAAGCGATATTTTTTTTCCAAAAAAGGTGGTCGATAAATCGATTTCGTCGAAATTGAGTTCTGGGAAGGGATTATGGATGAGATGAATGTCCTCCAAAAAAGTTGTTATACTTCGTGCTTGCACATCTTCTTCTAAATTAATTC
>WAPZ01000079.1 GCA_015520535.1 Candidatus Heimdallarchaeota archaeon | reverse complement strand
GAATATTATCATAAAGTCATGTTACTAAAAAAATATCTGGCAGAAATGTCTCAAAGACCTAGAGTTGTAGCCCCCCAACAAAATATTCCAAAGGGAGTAAAAAAACAACCACCAACAAAAACGTCCACACAATCAGTCAACATTCCAAATCGACTAATCTTCAAATCACGACCTAAAAAAGCACTCATCGAAGAAAAAATCACTATTACTGATGAAATACCCACGCCAACACCAAAAATAAAAGAAAAAGATGAAAGCCCCCCACAAATTCAGACACCAATTGAACAAAAAAACTCCCGAATAAAAAAAATCTCCGAATTTCTAATAGAAAATAAATACTTTGTTAAGGTCAATACTCCCGCAAACCTCAATCAAATAACCTTCAAAGAAACTAAATTAGAAATACCAGCTGATATTATCGCTACTAAAGGACGACTGATTGGTACAAAAACAATCTTGATAGCCGTTCCGCTACCCAAGGATGCTAGTGATGCTACGCTAGCCACTTTTCTACTAGAAAGTTATGAAGGTCGTGGCTTAAAAATCGTCTTTTTTGATGAACCACAAAAAATTATTCAACCCCATATAAAAAGCGTTTATTTAGTAAATTCCCTACAACAACTTAAATCTCTTCTCGAAAAGAAAAAGTACATCTAAGAACAAAATAAACACGCGCATCTAAACCAACGTAAGGTGTGTATCATGCGAACTATAGTTTGTATAGGGTTACCCGCATCTGGAAAAACAACACATGCTAAAATTATTGGAGAAAAATATAATATCCCTTTATATGAAACAGGTACGTTTGTATTTAAAGAAGTTGAAGAACGAGGCCTTGAAATCACCCCCGAAAACATTAAAAAGGTCACGACTGAATGCAAGAAGATTTCCGACTCATACTTTACAGAAAAAGCCTTCAACTATGCAAAACAGCAAGAAAATTCTAAGTATGTGTTCTTTAGTGGAATTCGAGCTATCTCTGAAGTCGAATTTCTAAAAAAAGAACTAGGTGACGAAAACGTTATTCTAGTCGGATTCCACGCTTCCCGACAAACTCGATTTCAACGATTAAACAATCCCGACAGAAAGGAATTAGGAACGGGCGCAAAAGCGAAAGAAGATCAAGCCTTGAAAGACTTTAATACATTTGTTCAAAGAGACCTCAAAGAACTTAACTTCGGCGTCGGCACCCTCTTTGCTCTCAGTGACTACATAATCATCACAGAAGATCAACGATGGCCCTATCACAACCTCAATTACACCCTACGTGAATTCGAACTTATTGTTCAGGATCACTTCGACGTGTAAATTTCACACAAAACCAGCTAAAAACCACTTTACGTGTAAAGCGTCAGTGAAAAATTTGAAAAAGCACTACTTGAGTTACTCCTACACTAACGACCAACAAGATAACTATGTATGAGGAAAAATGGAAATCATATGCCCTATTTGTAAAGCAAAAAATGAAATTACCTACCGCTTCTGCATTAACTGCGGTGCTTTATTGAAAAAACCACAACCTACAAAAAAAACCACTAGTTTTGATCTATTTTTTGCTCTACTATTAGATTTTTTATTCCTTTCAATTATAATTGAAATTGCTCGATCCATTTTTGCTAACAATACTCAAAACGTCATACCCTTTACCATGGAACATTTTATACTGACGTACTTCTTAAATCAGCAAATTAATACTTCTAGTATCATCTTTAATCACCTAATTCTCTTTTTTGCGGCTGTCAGTTATTCTGTACTTTTTAAAACGCTTTTTTCTGGAAAAACATTAGCCGAATCTGTTATTCAACTAACAATCAAGGAAAAAACGGAAACTGAAACTTCACAACGGGAACTCAGAAAAAACAAAATAATACACACAATCTTATGGGGAACTGCATTTTATTTTGACATCATATTGTTTCTATTCCCGTCTATAATTTTACTTTTCTGGTATCATTTATCTATGAAAGAAGAAAATGCATATCATCGATTCCCCGACTTGATTGCTTCCTAGCTTTATTCTTGATTGTTTCTAAAAGCAAAACGCCCAAATAATACCTGAAATTATCTAAATTTGCAGAGTGCTCCCGCATTATTCTTCAACATCTTTCTTTAAAGGAATGTCGTTTAAAATAAGACACTGATGTCGTTCGGGACCAAAACTTACCATAAAGATTGGAATATGCAAAAAGTCCTCAATGAATTTCAGATATTCTTGTACTTCTGTCGGTAAAGCATTAATGCCCTTTTCGCTATTTTCGAGAATGTCGTGTTCATCAAGTTCTTTCCAACCCTTGAAGGATTTAAGGATAGGTTCACATTCCGCATAGACCAACATATCACTTGGAATATAATCTAATTTTCCATATGTCGGATGCTGATACCCAACCACGACCTTAATTTTTTCTAATCCTGTCAATACATCCAATTTTGTAATTGCAAGATGTGTAAAGCCATTTATCATGTGTGCATGCTTCACTAAAACTAAATCCAACCAACCACAGCGACGGGGGCGACCGGTTGTGGTCCCGTATTCATGCCCGCGTTTTCGTAAAAAATCACCTTGATCATCTGTCAACTCAGCGGGAAAAGGCCCGCCTCCGACACGAGTCGTATATGCTTTCACCACACCTATTATATATTTTATCCTGGATGGTGGAACACCTAAACCGGTACATACTCCTCCAGAAGTTGTGTTTGAACTAGTGCAGAAGGGATACGTCCCATGATCTATATCTAAATGTGCACCTTGTGCACCTTCAGCTAAAATAATTTTGTTTTCTGCCAATTTTTGGTTAAGGAACCATACCGTATCTATTATTAGAGGTTCCAGAACCGCACTTATTTCTTGAAGTCGATGAAGCATCTCTTCATATGACGGATAATCAATATTGAAATGGTTCAGCAGAATGGACTTGTACGCTAAAAACAATTCCAGTTTTTGACGTAAAACCTCCATATTTTTAAGATCACCCATTCTTAAGCCATAACGGTAAGCTTTATCCGCGTACGCTGGACCAATACCCTTTTTAGTTGTACCAACAGCCATATTCTTCTTTAACTCTTCTTGTATCTTATCTATCATTTGATGATATGGAAGAATCATATGTGCACGATCACTAATTAAAATACGAGGCTCAATGTTACGTTTTTTAAGTTCTTCAACCTCTTTTATCAAATTAAAAGGATTAATTACCATCCCATTACCTAAAACGGAAACTTTTCCTGAAATCGCACCCGAAGGAATCAAATGCAACTTAAATGCCTCTTCTCCTACGACCACAGTATGTCCCGCATTATCACCCCCTTGAAATCGGGCAACAATGTCCACACGAGAAGATAAATAGTCAACAACGCGCCCCTTTCCTTCATCGCCCCACTGTGCACCTAAAACCGCAATTATCGGCATTGTACTTATCACCTCACCAGCTAAAAATGCAATAGCACAACATAAAAAACTTTTTGCCCTTGTGAGTACAAACAAAGGCCATCGAAAGGAAAAACTATTATCTGCCAAGAAAAAGGTCATAAAAACTGACTGTCGCAACACAATAAGAAAAAAAAATCATAAACAAAGATCTATTAATTCCAAAAAAACTTTTGTCACGGAATGAAGTGAAAATATTGACGTTTTATGAAATGTTTGGATGAAAGGATAGCGTTTCCGCAGATCCCGAATATATTCTTCAATAAATTCATCATTATCTGCCACATCTACTAAATCGGATTTTGTACCCACAACAACAACCTTTGTTTCATCATTCAGGTATTCTATCCACTGTTCTAAACGAAACAACGTTTCTACATCAGACAAATCAAAACATAAAAGCGCACCATGTGCTCCTTGACAAAACCGATCATATACTTGCATATTTTTGAAATGATCTTGACCAGCTAAATCCCACAACTGGAGTTTTAACTGCTCATCCCCTAAATCTAACGTTTTCACAAAAAATTCGGCACCCAATGTCTGATCTAATGACATACTCGGTTGTTCGAAGACAAAAGTTTTAATTAAACTGGTCTTACCAACACCGCCTTCTCCTAAGACAAGGATTTTTAGAACACGCACAATACGTTTTGGTGGTATCGTCAGTTGCATCATGTTCATCACTCTCATTATGATGTCATATAAACAGCTTAAAAAGTCCCAAGATTACAACGCTACATGTGCTAAACAAAATAGTTTTCATCAAAAAAATCTTGTACGAGGACCGACCACATGTTAACTGTAATTAGAGGAACCATTCATCCTATATCATCAGAAATAATTAAAAATGGAGTCCTTATCATTGAAAATGGAATGATTAAAAGGGTCGGGTCAGAACATTCCGTACCCATCCCTAACGATGCCAATATTATTGAACTACCAAACGCACATATCACTCCAGGCTTCATTGACCCTCATACACACATCGGATTAGCCCTGGAGGAGTTTATTGGTGATTCAGATGTAAATGAAGCAACTAATCCGATTACTCCCGCATTACGCGTAATTGATGCGATCGATACTAAAGATCCCGCATTCAAACGTGCCATTGAAGCTGGAATTACCACTGTTGGAATATTACCGGGAAGCGCCAATCTGATTGGTGGATTAGGTGCCGCACTTCATACCTATGGCAATAATATCAACGAACAAACTCTTAAATTTCCGATTGGTATGAAAATGGCGTTCGGTGAAAATCCAAAAAAAACTTACAAAAAACAGAAAAAAACGCCAACAACACGAATGGCAAACACGAAATTAATTCGTGAAGCATTTCTTGAAACACTTCATTACATAGAAAAGCAAAAAAATGCCAACCAAAATGAAAATGACAAAAAGAAAAAGAAGCCATTTAAACAGAATTTAGATTACCAAGCACTCAGCGAACTACTCGCTAAAAAACTTGTGGCACGAATCCACGCACATCGAAGTGATGACATTTTAGCTGCGCTTCGAATTGCCATTGAATTTGACTTTGAACTATGGATTGACCATGCGACCGAATCTCATTTAATAATAGACCAATTAAAAGCGCAAAAAAATCTGAAAGGTTGTGTGGTCGGACCTATTATGACCGCTCGCTACAAATTTGAGCTTCGCAATCGCACCGCCAAAACACCAGGCATTTTAGTTAAAAACAACATTTTAACAGCGTTGACTTCGGATCACCCCGTTCTTCCTGTATATTATCTAAAAGAATATATGCATTTAGCAATTAAACACGGTTTACCAAAAGAACACGCGCTCAAAACAGTCACATTAAATTCAGCCACGGCATTAGGTCTAGAAAACATATTAGGAACACTAGAAGAAGGAAAAAGAGCGGACATTGTGATTTTCAATAACGATCCCCTCAAGTACGAAAGTACACCAAAATACGTATTAATTGATGGAAACGTTGTGTTTTCGGACTAAAAGTGAGTGTGAGTCGTTACTTATGAGCAACTCAAAAAAAATTAATCTCTCTGAAGCAGTTACCATCGCTGGTTGGGTTTTATTTGTCATGGGTGAACTGCTTCTTGCAATCCTTTACATCAAAGTAAGAAGTGATCCCTTGTTAATCCTCATAATGTTTATCCTCCTTTCAATTGCTATTGTTTTTAGTTTCCACGATAAAGCACTGGATATTCTTAAAAAAATACCCGATTACCCATTATTGCTGAGTGGCATTGCCCTTTTAGCATTTATTTACATTTTTACAAAAGATCTTCTAGTAATTCTCGTCATCTTTCTCCTTATCATTATGTATCTTTATGACAAACGAAGTACCAAACCTCGCGCCTTGAGAAAATTCAACCAAATATTAGAAAAAAATACCAAGTTTCATAGAAATCAAGAAAATCAAGAAAATAATTGAATTAGGATTTAAAGAATAAATATACGTTCATTTTTTGTCGGTGTCAATATTATAAT
>WAPZ01000078.1 GCA_015520535.1 Candidatus Heimdallarchaeota archaeon | reverse complement strand
GCAATCACGCTACATTTCGGCTTACAAAATTACGAACAGCTGGATATTATTACCTTTAAAGGCCCTTTAACACCATATTTTCGCTATGCTATATTTTCGGGTCTTATTTTTGCCTTTTCATGGGCGTGTGCCTCCTTAATCAGCTTTGTTCTCCTAATTCTCATACAAAATATGATATTTTCCATAATAGCCTTTTATATTGTGCCATTGGTTATCAGTTTTCTAATTTGGCGTCACATGGAACGACCACATCATAAACAAGAGATCCCTAAACACGAAGTACCACTAAAAACAAGATTTTTTTGGCACGTTTTTTCTATCATTATGGTGCTGTCACTGACAATAGGAGGAGTTGCTTTAGTTTATTATTTAACTCCCCAATCTTCTTTTGTTGAAATAAATACACAACTCAGTCTGATTCAAATTTTTGCACAAAGCCATCTGTTCGCAGCGTTTGGATTCTTTCTCTTTGGCATCATGGTAGAAGAATTTTTCTTTAGAAAAGTTTTATTTACGCTTATTGAACGCGAAACCTCTTCAAATTTTGCCATTCTGACAACATCATTTTTCTTTGCCGTACTTCACCTTAACGTTACGCCAATTACGTTTATTTTGATCTTTATGTTAGGTGGAATACTTTCGATAACATATTCTAAGACACGTTCCCTTGCAAACGTTATCTTCCTTCATGTTCTCTATAATTCTATTATTCTCCTTTCTTACTTTTCACTTATCACTTTATGAAGGAATAGTAGTTCCGCAAGTAAAATTACTATAATCGTCAAAAAACGTTTAAACAACATACATTGCTTTATAAAAACGATTATAAGTTACCAGCGAAGATACTTATTGAGCGCTTAGACTTCAGGAAATGATACATTTTTCATTTTTAACTAATGGTTAGGGCAATCTATGTTGTAAATGGTGAACGTTCGTAGAATTATACGAATATTGCTTGATTCTGTAATAAGTTTACGTCATTACATGTAATTTCGAACCTTCCATTTTTGGAACACCGTCATGGCTTCAGTCTGTACCATTATAATCGGATGATTTTGTGTTAGGTTGTGTCAAGTGAGGGATGAATGAATCGTCGTAAGTGCTGAAGAGTGCAGAATTTTTTTCAATACATATATTGTATATTGCACTTATGTTAACATTTTTAAATATAAGGATAATTATATATAAATCGAAAACTTCTCACTATAGAGATGGTTATTATGAGTAGTAAATGGTGTGAAGTTTTTGAAGTTATTGATGCAACTAACAACTTACGGTTTTCTTATTATGGTAAAATTGTATATGGTGGAAGTGGAAATAGGTTAATCTCCTACATTTGTATCGACTGGCATTTAGAGGGGAAGTGTAGTCCAACGACAGAAGATACATGTTGTGTTCTCCCAAATCAAAATATGTCGTGGTGTGATGTATGGGTAATTTACGTTGATCCTGATGATTTAAAAACTAAAAAGGTCACAATGGGACCAATCTACGGAGCTGCATTGTCTTGTTATCCATACAGTTTTAATCAAAATTTTGCAACCAAAGTAATCTTCAAGTTTTATGTAACAGGAAAATTCCAAGGAAGTTGTCCTAGCATGTATGAAGAATGTGGTGCATTAAAACAAGCTATTACTTGTCACATTGATGTACCTTCAACTTACCGTGAGATTATTTTTACACGTTCAGGTAATCAATGGACTACGACTAGTAACTGCGCTGAAAGAAATCCTTGTTCTACGTGTGCACCTTGAAATAAGCATAAGAATTCGTTTTGGTGACGAATAATGTTTTTTCGTGGGACTAATCAGTCATTGTATATGGATGGTTATTTTTTATTGCTTATCGTTTTAAGTATTAATGTTACGCCATTGAATGCCGTTCTTGGGAAAAATGCAGACTTCATTGGTATGACAAACATGCAAAAGCAGTGGCGTACAGATACCGGATACGTGGATCGCATTATATTTAAAGTAATTTCAGACGTGAATGATCAGATAATCGCACTTAAAAATGGGGAGATTGATATAATTGGCAATGAGATTCCTATAAATGAGACTTTTCTCCAAGAAATAGAGGCGAATCCTGTCCTAGAGTATAATGTCACATCAGCACGCGCATTTGCGGCACTTCATTTTAATTGTGCAAAATTCCCTACTAATATGCGAACCATAAGACAAAGTTTTGCTTGGGCTCTAAATAAGAATAGAATACAGCAGCTTATTTGGTACGGCCTTGGTATAGTAGTAGACAGTCCGTTGCTTCCATCTTTAAGTAATTGGTCTATTGATTCTCCTACAGCAAATCTTAGTAAATACGGACTTGTGGCGCCACCGACATATTATGCAGCGAATCCACAAGAAGGTAATTTGACATTGTTAGAAGAAGGCTTTTACGACATTGATTCAGACGGCTACCGTGACTTTTTCAATGGTACCTTGTATCCACTTAATTTGCGTTCTGCGTTTGCAGCTGCAAATATAAGTGAAAACGTTGCGGCTAATGCTCATGGTAGTGAAATATTAGAACAATTGCCAAATATACCCGCAAATATAACAAATTTAGACTTATGGGTGAAGAATGTTTC
>WAPZ01000077.1 GCA_015520535.1 Candidatus Heimdallarchaeota archaeon | reverse complement strand
TAATACAAAATTTTTACTTTAAAAATTTTTTTTCATTTGTTTGACTGAAATAGTTACGTTTAAGAAGGGTCAATCCTTATTATTTAATGTGCAATGTTCAGATAAATAATGGAGAGTTTTGGGGTAAGTTGAATGATAGAAGTCCCTAAAGAAAAAATTTTCAAACCATTAAGTCCTTATGGTGGATTTGTAACCACGCAAATACGAGAAGGATGGAATTTCCTTAATGCTCGTAAACAGTTGGTTAAAATAATTATAGGAATGGGCGCCTTAGTTTTTGGAACCTCTTATTGGAATTTTTTTTCAACCGTCCATGTAGTTAAATGGCTAATCTCAATTGGCGTTCCCGAAGAAGAAGCGCATCAAATATTTGCACTTGGTGAAACACTAGGTGTAATTTGCCTTTTAATCGCCGCGATTGTTTTTGGCGCTGCCTCCGACGATTTCCGAAGTCGGTGGGGCAATCGTTTACCATTTATCGTAGGTGGCATGCTCCTTGCAAGCACATCAGCTACCGTGATACCAATTTTTGTAAACGCGTCAAATGCCATCATTTTAGTACCATTAACTTTTGTTTTAATTTTTTTAGGAATTGGCTGTGCAATCTCTCCAAATTATGCACTTCTATCGGAACTACTAACGAAAAAAGAGAGAGGATGGGGGGCATTAGGCGAAGCCGGCTTTGGAGTCATCGCAACTGGTATTGCATTGTTTTTATTACCTATACTAAACAAAATTAATTTTCTTTTATCTTGGTTTTCAGTGAGCATCATGCTTCTTATCGGTGCTGCAATAGCTTTTGCCCTAATTCCTAAAACAAATCCACCCTTCGACCCCATCGACTCAACATTGCAAGATATTATCAATACTCCAAAATATCTGCTTATACTTGGAAAAGGAGACTTTAGAACAGTCTTTTTCCTTCAAATCTTTTGGGGAGCTGCCATATTCTCTGTAACCATCTATTTAATTAATTATCTTGACGCTGTTCTTCACCATATAAAAGATATAAGTGTTATTTTAGTTCTTTCAGGAGTTACTGCTGCTGTCATGGCTGGCCCAACGGGATATTTAATCTCAAAAATTGGTAAAGTTAAAACTGCAATGATTGGTACACTAATATATATTGTATTTGCCTTAAGTTTAGCCTTTTTACCTACTCTTATCAGTCTTTTTAGCGAAAATATCATTTTCTTTCTTGTTATTTTAGGTTCAACTGGCGCCATTTTTATCACGGCAGTACAAGTTGCTCTTCCAGCTGACTTAGTACCGGAGGGAAAAGAAGCACAATTCATGGGTATCAATTATTTTGGATTGCATATCGGTTCGCCAATAATCTCAAGTTTAGCGGTATATCTTTTAACACCAGAGTCTCCATCTATAAATATCGGCACTTTTTCGCTTCGTGGATATAACGCGCTGTACTTTATTACTGCTATTTGTATGACTATTGCTTTAGTACTACTATTCAGTTTACAATACGAAAAGTGGCTGGAGAGTAAATATCAAGAATTCTATAAGCGATATCTGAAACTACAAGGACTTTTAGATAAAGCTGTAACTCAGTTAACCGACCGTTTCATGTAACAAAAAAATAAAATATATTTTTCCAATTTTTACCCTTTTTACAAGTTTTTCTTGACTCAGAAGCGAAACAGTAAATTTGTTTAGCTTTTTTTGGTTGTCACAACTATAGGCGCTATATCACCACTAAATGGAACAGCTAATTTTCTATATCTGATTTTAACTACAGCTTGCATGAACAAAGATAATATGTAATCTTCAATAACAAGATCCTTACCGGTTTGATTTTGAAAATGATTAATTACTTGCGTACTGATTGCAGAACCTAATGACGATAAATCTATTGAATGTATAACTGTAAACGTGCTATTTTTCTGTGGCCTAATGGTCGCATCAACCCCTTTGACAAACGCAACTGGTAACTCTTGATAAGAATATGTTTCATTTTCGACTAACCATATTTTTGGTGCTTTAATTTCAATAAGGTTTAACGATGAAAGTCTAGCTGGATTGTTTACACTAAATTGGATTTGTAATTCCACTAAATTACTAGTGTTTGACGGTTGGTAAACCAGAATTCCACTAAGAAAATCTACCTTAATCTGTGAAAGTGCCAATTCCGTGTCAACATATATACTAGTAGCACTTACTAAAAGCCCTAAACTGAGGATAAAGAGAATAACATAACTTATCAGCACAACCAACTTTACTTTATTCAATTTTACCGCCGCCACAATCTGTTTTACAGTTTTCATCAATAAGTGTTCTTTCTAATTTCAATATTAA
>WAPZ01000076.1 GCA_015520535.1 Candidatus Heimdallarchaeota archaeon | reverse complement strand
GATATATTTTCTGATTTTTACCAAAAAAACTGTGCACGTTGCCAAGTAAAAAATGTCGTGACGCAACGGATTTTGCAAGTTCAAAAACAAAAAATGGTGTTAAACAAAATACAAGATTTAGAAAAAGAGGAATTCAAAAAAATAAGGGTAAAATGAAAAAGAAAGAAATGAAACTTACTTCTGGCGTTTCTTCTTAAGGATGAAGTATGCTACTGGTATTGCGGCTATAACTGCTACTACTTCGAAACCCGGTACGATTCCAGTCGGTCCTTCTCCACCTCCAGTACCACCGCCAGTTTCTGTATCTTCGCCGCCAGTAGTCGATACTGTTGAGACTGCACTAAACGTTGGGTCTTGCGTAAGAGGATATCCACTCCATTGTCCCATTTGAACGAATGTGAGGTATGCACTGTGGTCGATGTCAACATCTAAATAATCTGGTTTGTTCTGCAGTTCAGCTGCTATTAAGGGGCTGACTTTACTTCCCATAAAACGTGCAAAGGATGTTGTCATATATTGCTGGAGGTTGAAATAGTCTTTGAAAATATCTTGAACTTGTACGTGATCTTTAGAAACAACATCTACATAAACGGGTAGACCGGTTAGGAGACTTCCACCATCGATTGTCATATCTTTGCTATAGGTGCTTTTTCCTTCGAAACTAGTGTCGAAGATTTTGTTTGATCCAACATACAATGGTATAGTGATATTTTGTCCATCATCAACAGTGTTTGGAATTAAAACTTCATGTTGGACGACTATAACATTAGTTGAACTAACAACAGAAATACCAAAGCCGGTTGCACCAACATCACTGACAGCATGAGCATCAATTCTAGCTCTAGCTGCAGCATCAACATAAATTGAGAGTTCAGGGATTGTTATTTGAATTATCCCGATATTTCCTACCGGAATCTCAAGTGTTTGTGTGGGCATATGGAGTGAGTTGGCAGAAGTGACACTGCTCACATTGTTTAAGATGTCGTTATAGGTTTCTTGTGACTCACGAACAATTAACAAGCTAACAGGGCCGAGGTTATAAGTTGTAACGATATTAGCAATAGTATGAGTAGCATTTGTTTCTAAAGAAACTTCGTATTTGAACTCTATGCTGTCAAATAAAGACATTGCCACTAGATTTCCACCAGTGACTACCATCTGACTTCCTGGGATTAGAGAGTCGCTGACACTACCAGGAAGACTTACATTACCGCTAAAACCTGCGGCAAGATTTTGCCATGCAACTAACATGTTAGTATATTTTATGCCAAATTCAGTACCATTTCCGGTGGTGTCACCTGCGCTAAAGATCGGCTCAAATCCATATGAACCAAGAGTTTTATTGATATTGTTTGTATCAAGTGCGTTTTGAAGAAGATCCAACAAATGTGATTCAACTAAAGTGTATCCTAAATATGAAGTATCGTTTTCGTCTAAGACTTCATCGTTGGGAGTGGTAGAGTATGCTACGAAGCCATTAAAATAGTTTGTTATAAAAATATCATTTCCATAACTCTGGAAGTGCTGGACGATGGATTGGAAGGGTGCAGTTCCGTTAACATTACCAATAGAAATTGGTGAGCCAAATGGTGGGTTGAATTTTAAGTCAAACTCAATTTTTTCTAGTGCGAGGTAAGCTGTTTCGATACCACTGGCGTTGACATAACTTAAGAAGAACTGCTGATCAAGGTCTGGGTTGGTGTCAGTTCCGACGAAAGAATTGTTTTCTAGATCTCTGATGACATCTACATTGTTGAATTGGTGGTTCTTGAAGTTATCAAGATCTGCATTCAAGTCGATTTCGATTGCAAAATAATTTTCAGAAAAATCGTGATTTAAACCACTATTTTGAGTGGAAATACTCCCACCGATGGTGGATAGCAGCATTAAAATAGTTAAAAACGAACTTAGTAAAATGAGTTGTTTTTTCATGCGAATTCACCTTTTTTTTACTCATTTAGTACAATATTCACCGTCTTTTAAAAATGATACTGGAATATTTTTCATGCAAGGCAACCCAACCGAGCACCGTTTTTTCATAATAGTTATTAATATTCAAATCTACTAGATCGCTGTGGTGGAAGCAAACGTGTTTAACAATATATAGTGTAAATATACAAGTTACTATTGATGAAAATTAGTTTTTCTAACGTAGAATCTTTTTGCTGAAGTTCGGCGGGGTATAATAATTACAATAAGAGTGGATAACGAGATAATAGTTACCAGAAGGGTGAATGAAGGAGATACTTTTGATAAAGGTATATGGGTAGGACGTGAATATTTCCCATATTGAGCCAGGAAAAAATAAATATTAAATGTTGATTGGAGGGGATATCCTTCCCAGTTTGGTATTTCCCAGAAAAAGTATGGTATGCTTGAAGTATGAAGCGATTTTTCTAATATTGTTTGTGGATTGCTTATATTTAGACTATATTTAGTGGTAAATTCATTATTGACGATATGGTTGGTGAAGTATGGGAGTAAGACGTTGACACCCGATTTAAGAACTTGTTTGGTGTAAAAATTTAGAAAAGACGCGGGCAATTGGTTTGTTGTTGACGAAAAAAGTAGTTGTGGAATTAATATTTCGTTTTTTAGGGTGCTGTTTGAATTAATGGGAAGTACTTTCTTAAGTGCCCATTTATTTCCCGCTGCGGGTATTTTAATTTCTCCCTCTTCACTTGTACTATTAATTGGCGAGAATGTTGCGGTTTTTTTGATTAGTATAGACTGATTTTCGCGTTGGTTAGAAAACGTTTGTTGATCCAGAAATAAAGTAATTGGTTTGATCTCATTAGCTTTTGTACCTAAAAAGCTTCCCGTTGCAAAAAGGTTTTGAAGTGAAAAGGTTTGATTTTGTAGTAGTCGCAGTCGAGCGTCATCATTAAAGTATATAGAGAATGATTGGATAGTATATGGAGTTTGAAGGATAGTTATTGTAAGATTAGAAATGGTATAGGTGGTAGTCCATTGTACAGTGGGGACGGGCGTGTCATTCATGATGGCAATAAATTCAATGGGTCCATAAGTGATGTGTGGTTGGAGTTGGAAATATGATCCACGGGGCGTATTATAATATATAAACGTCCAATTAATTTGTATATCTTTAAAAAAGAGTAATACATCGAAATTTATGGGTAAACTCAGAATTAAATCTTGAATGGGGAGATTTGATATACGAAGTGGGATTTCTGATTGAAATGGTAGCACGACATTTTTATACATAAGATTCACTTTTAATTGCGTTTGGTTTTCCAAGTTTTCATTAGAAAGATAGAGATCAACAGCGGGTAATGGTGGTTGTTCTCCATTTTCAAGAAAAAACGGTATTTTATTTATGTTGATTCCTTGCGCCATCAAATAATTATAAACTTCCGTGTAAAAGCGTGAAAAGATTTCTTGTGCGAACGTTGAATATCCATAAAGAATATTGTGTTGTGTTATTCCGTTATCATTAGTATTTCCGTTTGGATTTGTTTTTGTGATATTTGAAAGACTCAAACCTAACCATTCAAAATAAAAGAGGTTATCAGGATAGGTATTTGTCATATTGGGTGAATTAAAGAGTGTTATATGATATAACGGTATGGTTTGCCATGAAAGTTGCGGGCCAAAACCAAAATTGAGTAGAATTTCCCTTTTTAATGCGGTTAAAGAAGTGAAGTGTAAATTATGTTCAAACTGCGATTGTAACATAAGATATTCATTATTAAAGAGTGAATTTGGGTCATTATCGGGAGTTACTGGTGTCGTAGTTTGCAATACATTTTTAATAATAATTTCAGATTGTTGTTCACCAGTGTTAGTGTCTAAAATTCCGGCAAAATATGTGGGTGCCCATAATGAATCAAGATTGGTGGTCCGACTTTGAGTAGGAATGGGAATAAGATACGTGATAAAGACAAAATTGATGGTAGTAATAATAATCACAGCAATTAACGTGTATTTGAAATGCTTTTTGTTCATAGTAATCACGTAGTTATCCTTATTTCTGTCATTTCCCCTATTTTCACTTCATTCTTTCTAAAATACTTTTTATTTGATTTTGTCTTTTTTTGGGAATGTAATAATAAGATTTGCCATTTTCGTTAATAATCGCTACGATACCGAGTTCCGTCATTTTTTTCAAGTGATAGCGTAACGTTTCGTGATGTGTGTTGATTGCCTTGGAAAGTTCGGTTAAGCGCAAGGGTTTTTTCGATCGTAGAAGGATGTTACAGAGTTTTTTAGCTGATTCACTTTTAAAAACAATTTGAATATGTGTGGCATCGACGTCGGAGGGTGCGTACTGGGCTAAATAAAAAATGCGGTATCGTCCGACTTTTTCATGGATGACTAACCCAAAATCCACTAGCGTCTGAAGATGCCACAATAATGATGAGGTAGAGCACTGAATGGCTTTTTTTAATTCACGCAAATGTGCGCCACTTTCTTTTCGTTCTTCTAATATTTCAATGATAGCTTGTCGAATTGGATTCTTCAAAAGTTCACGTTCTGTAATTCTTCTTGTCGTCGGAGAGTAGGCCATGTGTGCAATGAAAAAAATGAACCCCACGGCAATACTAGAGGTCATGTCCTTAAGCTTTGAGAAAACACCCATTTTTAAGAGAATGGCAACAAGTCCCGCTAAGATAACGATTCCTATCCCTGTTTGAATAAGAAGTGATTGACCTAAATCGATTTGGATGGGTGATGAAACGCTGGGGGTGGTAATAATAACAGCGGGTAATAAGGTGCTTAAAAAGGCAAAAAAATTGTCTGTATCATCATTAGTCTGAAAAAGTTTGAGTTTCGGTTTAAAAGGTGTAATATTATCAACATTATTATAATCGTGAGTTGTACTTCTTAAAATGGTGCGATTTTCTGTGGTGTTTGCGGAAGATGCCACTGCACTTCCAAGGTTAAAACTAAAGGTACTCACAATAATAGGGGTTGTACCAAGATATTTTGTAAAATAAATCCCTGAAAAAAATGACAAATCTACACTTGTTGATGTGTTCAGATTTTTAGGAATTATCTCATTTTGTAAAGCGAGTATTGGAACTGTTGTCGGATTATGAGACAATTCAACGAACACTGGCATGGCATTTGTAAAATAAAAGGTTGTGGTATTCCAAAAAATACCATTTAATTGGTTGGTCACGGTGGTGAACTGGAGGGGCTCTGTTGTATTAAGAACGGCATTGATATCTTCTGAGTATATGCCTTCTAGGCCAAGAATATCATAATAATTCACATTAAGCCATCGGATTTGCTGACCCATTATGAAGATTCCAATATTGTTGTGAGTGAAAAGATCTAGTAAATCTAATACTTCAGGAAGAAAGGGGCGATTTAATGAAGAGAGAATCCAAAGGGAATGAAATTTCTGAGTGACGTTAGAGTTCAATAATGAGGCTAAATAAGTTTGGTTTTCAATATTTTGGACTGTAAAACTTACATTAAATGTGGTATATTCGGGTTGGCGATTGAGGCTTCTTAAAAAGGACGCATAGAGATTTAAATCATTTTCATTGCCAAATAACACGAGAATATTAATTTTTGGGGGAATGGTGGCGGAAACAAAATTCATTGGATGTGGAATTAACAATAAGCCTGTAATGGTAAATAAAAATATCAATAGAATTAATGTATGTCCTTTATTGTAGTGTCTCTGCACTTAAG
>WAPZ01000075.1 GCA_015520535.1 Candidatus Heimdallarchaeota archaeon | reverse complement strand
GTGGTGGGCAGTTGCTACTTTGACAACAGTTGGATATGGTGATGTATATCCTGTGACTATTGGTGGAAAGGTATTTACATTTTTCATTCTAATGATAGGTCTCGGAATTGTTGCTGTGCCTGCGGGATTAATTGCTTCCGCTTTAACGACGGTTCTTTCAGAAGAGAAAAATGAATAAGTAATAATAATTGTTTTTTGATAAAGGTATAACCATTGGCTCAACTTGACCGCAGGGGGTGTGCGGTGTTTAAAGTTTTGAAGCCCGCATCAAGTCTTTTGATTATTCAAAGTTTGTACCCCGCAAGCCTGCGGCAAGTAGGCCAAAACGTTATCTCTATAAGGAAACACAGTGCGAAGAGAAGCAATAGATCATGAACTAAAAGATCTTTCCTTTGAACTCTTCTATTGGTTTTCACGTTTTGAATTTGCGCTGAAGGAAAATAGATATCTCAAGAGCGAAGAAAATGGCTCAAAAGCAGAGCCTGATTGGGGTAAGTTTGTTGAAGATAATCATGGTAATTATCAACTTACGGATGTTGCAAATAGACTAATTGAGCTTCATCCAAAAAGACAGATTGTTGGAGAAAATAAAGATTTAATATGGAAGAAAGTTGGTATTGAGGATTGCAAGTCAAATTTATGTATCGTGGTAAGGATGTTAAAAACAATCAGAAACAATCTATTTCATGGTGGCAAGCATGGTGATTCAGATATGGATAGCAAGAAACGTAATTGCGAACTGCTGCGAGTAGGTAAAATGGTGCTTGATCAATTGGCCGCACATGCAGGAATCGAAGCAGATTACACAAGATACTATTAATGAGATAACAAGGCACTCCACTGGCGCCAATTCCGCTGCGCTCCATTGGCGCCAGTGAGTTTTGTCGTTAGGCTTTCAATAAAACGTTTTGTATATTCCGAAAAATGTGGAAGGAAGATATGGTTAGAAAAATCTTTATCATCATTATGTTCTGTCTTATTCAAACAAATTTCCTTTACTCTCAGGAAAAATATACCGGTCAAACCATTGAAGAGATTCTGGAATTACCCGAAGAACAGATAAATCTGGCCATTGCCAAATTGATCGTTGATAAAATGGTTGATCCTTCAATTGATGTTAATCTTTACTTAGCTAAACTCGATGATATGATTGTAGAAATAAATAAACTTCTCGGCCCCAGAACAAAAAGTATGGATAAAATGCTGGCCGTAAAAACATATCTTTTTGATTCCGGTGAGTGGAACAACTATCAGCCTTATGTTTACGATTTATCCGATCCATTGGGTCGTAAGATTAAAAATAAACTGCTTCCAAACTTCATGGAATCCAAAAAAGGAAATTTTGTTTCAATGCCGTTTCTTTTTTTGATTTTGGGCAAAAAAATGGGAATCGATGTAGTCGCTTCAACGGCACCATTGCATATATTTGTGCGGTTTAAAGATGATTTCACAGGCGATGTCTGGAATGTGGAAACCACAAACGGTGGAAATCCGGCCAGAAATGTCTGGTATGTTCAACAATTTGGAATAACAGAAGAAGCCATTCGTAACGGAGTTTACTTGAAAGATTTATCCAATAAGGAAACGATTTCCTTGATGCTGATGGAAGTTGAGCAATCTTACATCGAGAATAAGGAATACGAGAAAGCATTGGAAATTTGCGATCTTGCCTTGAAGTATTATCCGAACTATACATACGCCCTTGCAAGGAAAGGAAATGCTTATGCCTGTATTTTAGACCGGGATGTTAAACAAAAAGGTTACTCACGGGAAAATCCGCTTCCTAAAGATAAGGAAGATTACTACAAAAATATTTTCAAGATGAATATGCAATGCTTTGAACAAGCTGAATCTTTAGGCTGGAAAGAAACAGGAAAAGATTTTGATGAAAAATATTTGCAAATGGTCAAAGAAGAACAAAACAAAATGAAATGAAATTAAGATGAGACAATTTTTTGTTTTTACGCTTTTCGTTTTATTCTCCACAGGTTTGTTTGCCCAGGATGGCTGGGATAGCTGGAAACCATATTCTTCTGAATCATATTATGATATTCAGAAAGAAACATCAGAGAAAGTTGAATCAGAAAATTATGATATTTACAAACCGAAATTTTATGTAACAAGAATGCAAAATCGTTTTTTTATCGGTTGACAGATTTGCACATAAATACCCTTCAATGAGTCCATATCAATATGCGGCCAATAATCCGGTCATTTTTATTGATATTAATGGAGATTCTTTAGAAATAGTTGGGGATGAAAATCAAAGACAATTAGCTTTAGAAGCGATTAGACAGGGATTGCCCCCAGAAGTAAGAGATGCCGTTCAGCTTATGGAAATCAACGGAAAATTTTTTGTTAGCGATATAATTTTAAATGAAGCAAAGGGATTAACCAAATCTCAAGAGTTTTTGGCATTAAGACAAATTGCTAATAGTCCGGGGATGGCGCAATTACAAATTGCAGATGAAAATCTTCAATTCCAATATTTCGATAAGTCAATCGGTCAATCTGTGACAACTTCTTTTGGTCAATTAGGTGAGGCGTTTCAAGGAATAACATTTACAACGGATATAGCTAATACCATTTATGATAGAACCAATATTGTTTCAAATGTGCCCGGCGTGAACCAGTCGTTTGTTAGATCTTCTATGTCAATGGAAAATATCGTTCAACTTACAGCACACGAATTATATGGGCATGTTCATCCCCAGTTGATGGGGCAACGGGCATCACATTATAGAGTTGGTGATAGTTTTGATCAAAAGATTATGCAAATCATGCAAAGAGCTTTACAAAATTTTCGGAGAAGATAATAAATGTGTATGTTCTCTAATCTTAGTCATCTTTTTAAGCTATTTGTTATCGTCCTTTATGGGGGTATACACGCACAGAACTCTTTAGTCTCTATTGAACTCAAAGTAGAGGAAGTGGAGAGTGATTCTCTTTCGTTCGTGTGTGTAATTGAGAATCAGGAAAAAGATACTATAATTGTTCTTTCACAACCCTTTTTAATTGAAGGAAAATCCTCTCGCTCCCATCAACTTCATCCTTGGCCGGGATCAAAATTTACTGCGAATGTTCTATACTATGAGCAAAGTGATCATTTGTTCAGTTTTTCAGGAGATGCTGATATTCGACCAATATTCGACCAATTTCCCAAATTGATTGTAATTCCCCCCAAGAAAAAGATTGTTTTGAAATTATTGGTTCCAAGTAAATATCTAAATGATTTTAAAAATGATGACTATAACTTTTGGTTAACTCTAACTTATGGTTTAAAATCTAAATTAAATGATTTAACAAAGACATCGCCAGAACTTAGGCAGCAATATCAAAATGCTTTGGTAGAAAAAGATTCAATTTTTGTTAGTCTCACTGACTCACTACCAATGATAGAAGAAGATGAAAACAACTTAAAAATTTCAACAACTCTTTGGAATGGTATGAATTACAAAGCCAATTCCTCTAAAGTTGTATTATCACATAATGATTAGATGTATTTTTTCGACAGTTTTCGCTTAACAAAAAGCGTCTAAAAAACTTCAATAATGTGTCCTTGCCTAACAATCGCATCAACTCGACAAGCGGGCTCGTAGCATTTATGAAAGTAATGAGAAAACATAAAGTTAAGTGGTGTTATAAAATAAAATTTGTTGCTCAATGCCGCTTGCGGGTTATGCGCGGCGTTATACTGCTCAGAAAAAATATGAGGCAAATTCATGATCATAATGCCCGGTAAGATAATCTTTGATGATAATGGTGCCGAGTACCAAATTTGCGAGTTTATCGGAAATGGTAGCTTCGGTACTGTCTATAGAATTGAAAAAACTGATGACAAAAACATATTCGCCTTAAAAACTCTACAAATACCTTTCAAACATCAGGATACTCTAAAAGCTTTCTTAAATGAAGGTTCACTTGCGACCCGAATAGATCATCCAAATGTAATAAAGTATTACTATTTTCATGATGGCTTGAAGTATAGTAATCTTCCACCATACATCATTATGGAATTTGCAGAAGGAGGAACACTGGATGCAGTTATAGAAGAAAAGAGAAAAAACGGAACTTTTTTTACCAATGACGAACTTAGATCATATTTCGTTCAGCTTATCGATGGAATGGCGGCGATAAATGAACACTTAATTCACCGCGATATCAAACCTGATAATATTCTAATCTCAAACAATATTTTAAAAATTACCGATTTTGGGTTATCAAAAATAGTTGAAGAAAGTACGAGAACATCTACTTTTAAAGGGCTTGGATGTATACCATGTCTAGCTCCTGAAGGATGGAAATACGAAAAAAATACTATTCAAATGGATGTATACTCTATGGGATTTGTTTTTTATGAATTAGCGACATTAAGACATCCTTTTGAAGACCTTGATTTGAAAGACCTCGAAGATTGGTATAATGCACATCTATATCATATTCCTGAAACTCCTAATAAAATTAATCCTAATTTATCAAACATAGTCTCACAGCTAATTCTAAAAATGCAAGAAAAAAGCACGAGCAAGAGGTTTAAAAATTGGGAAGAAGTAAGAGAAGCCTTAGGAAAAGAAACGCTTCCTGAAACTACGTATACACCATTTATAGAAAGTCTATTAAAGAAAAAGATGGAGAAAGATAAAGAAACAAAAAGTGAGCAATTAAAACGAGAACGAAGAGAAAAAGAAATTTCCGATTTCAGAAAACTTGTGGATTTTCAATTTGTGGAGACCATTTACAAACCGGTATCAGCTCTTGTTAAAGAATTTAATTTGAAATATGAAGGAAGTAACATCAGAATCAAGAAAAAAATCAATCAGATAGGTTTCGATATTCAATGGTCGTCGAGTAATATAATCGAAGTAGAGATTAAAGAGTTGATTGATGAAGAATTTTACAGAGAAGTTATAATCAATGACTATGGCCAGCGAATTAGGAGAAGAGAATTAAGGCGTCCACTTTATAAGAATAGAAAAATTTTGGCATGGGGATTTGTTAAAGGCATAAATGGCAAAGGATTCAACTTACTTTTGGTTGAAAAAGAAGGTGATGTATATGGAGAGTGGCTTGTTTTAATAAATACTAACAATCCCATAAGCAAAAAGCAAAGAAATCCTGAACCATTTGCTTTTGATTTAAATGAATTGGAAAAAGAGATTAATAATATAGGCGTACTCCATATTTATAAGTTGTCTGTACATGTATTTGATATAAAACATTTTGTAGAACTCATAAAGGAAAATATTTAGTTTAGCATCGAGATTCATTAAATTCTCATGGAGTGTAGTAAGCAGCATAACAATGCATTCAGCCGATGCCGCCATTAAGTGTGTTTTGAACAGTTGGGTGGTATAATCAAGTTAATAGTGTTTATGAAATTTCGCAGTGAGATGGCGGCACGGCTGATGCTCACGTTATATGGATAATAGGATAGTCATATGATAAGCAAAATTCCCTCTATTTCAAATTTTGGAGTGTTTAATAACTTTGCTTGGGATAATTTAGTTAGAGATAGTGGAAATAATATTGCAACATTTAAAAAATTTAACATCATCTATGGTCGCAATTATTCGGGTAAAACATCTCTTTCACGGATATTTAGAAGTCTTGAAAAAGGAAAACTACCTGAAAGATATCCCGAACTTCGATTTGAGATAATTTATAATGGTCAGTTAATTATCCAGAACGATGTGGATAATCATTCATTGAATATTCGCGTTTATAATGAAGATTTCGTAAAGGAAAACCTGAGTTTTTTATTAAATGAGGAAGGAGAAATCCAACCATTTGCAATCGTTGGTGAGAAAAACGTAGAAATCGAGAAATCAATCAAAGAAAAACAAAATGAACTTGGGGATGAAAAAAACAAAACAGGATTGCGTTATCAATATAGTTTGAAGGAAACAGAATATAAGAAAAAATATCAGGAACGAGAAAAATCTGAGAATGAACTTGAGAATAAACTAAGAGAAAAAGCTAATCGGGATATAAAGGAAAATCGATTGTATGGAGATGTAAGGTATGATATTAGAAAAATTAAAAATGATATAAAAACTATTTTGAAAAATGAAAC
>WAPZ01000074.1 GCA_015520535.1 Candidatus Heimdallarchaeota archaeon | reverse complement strand
GTAATAATAGATGGTCAAGACATAACAAAGTTGTCAATCGAGAAACGTGCTAAATTTAGAAGAAAAAATGTGGGTTTTATTTTTCAAAGTTTTAATCTTATTAAAAGTATGACGACCCTCGAAAATATTATGTTACCACTTCTTATGAATGGAAATTCGAGTAGTAAGGCAAAACAACAGGCAGAAGAATACTTAAAAATGGTGGGTCTTTCGCATAGAAAGAACGCATATCCCAATAGATTATCGGGCGGAGAAAAACAACGTGTTGCCATCGCTCGATCCTTGATTCATCAGCCTAAGATTGTTTTTGCAGATGAACCAACAGGAAACTTGGATAGACCGACTTCGCGTGAAATTATTAATATTATGGAAAATTTAAGTACACAACTTAATCAAACTACCATAATCGTTACCCATGACTCATTAGTGGCAAAAGCATGCAAAAAAGTGTATTTTCTTAATGAACAACTGAAAGAAATTTCCAAGAATGAACTCTGATTCAGTAGACGAATAGAATTGTTATCAAATGGTGGACGTTATGATTGGATTGAATATATGGATTGTTTGGAAGTCATCCCGTCATCAGTGGAGAAAATTGATAATAAGTTCATTCGGTATGGCAATCTCCTTTTTATTAATTTCAACAGCTTTTTTTTCTGGAGATAGCGTTCGATATACCCTTATCAAAACCCAAATAGAACCACTAGAAAACTTAGATCTTATATTGTCATCAAATTCGTCTATGTTATTTGACCAGCAATTAGAAGATGTTTTACGAGATAATACTCTTCTATCAGGAGAATTAGATGCAATTTCACCACGAATTGTGGCAAATGGTGGCATTAGTATCAATTCACGTACAAATCTTGTAAGTAGTGGAATAAGTATAGTAGGTATGGATTTTACAAAAGATCAAAAAATCGGTAATTTTAAGAAAGATGGTGCTATTTTAGATGTAAACTCTATTATCCCTAAAAGCAGTCAACAATTAATTCTCCCAGTTTTAATCACTGATATTTTAGCTTACAATCTCCAACTTAAAGAAGGAGAAAAATTCATGGTACAGTTTTACATTTCACCGGATGAACCACCCTATCAATTAATGCTCCAGGTTGCCGCGATAGTCGATTCGATAGGAAAAGCTGTTTATTATTCAGATGAAAGTATATTTATCTCTTTAAATGACCTCCAAGACAAATTAATGCTGAAAGGAAAAATTACAGAACTTGCACTCAGCTGGAATAAAGATCGTGATGTTTTGTGGAAGGATCAGCAAGAAAAAGTAATATATCATCTAAAAAATGTTCTTGAGGGTGAGTGGTCTAATATTAAAATAAATAAAGTCCGAGAAGCATGGATAAACACGATTAATGATTCGACGAATGGAATTACCACATTTTATTTAGCATTAGGTTTTCCATCAATAATTGCAGCCCTTACATTGTTACTTATTATTCTCTACTTGCTTATAGAGGATCGAAAAAAAGAACTTGCAACAATGAAAGCATTGGGATTTAAACGCAAAGAAATATTTTTTCAAATTTTAAGTGAATCGATATTACTTACTGTGATTGGGGGGATTATTGGGATTATAGGTGGCATTTTTACAACAGATTTATTACTTAGTTCTCTGAGAAAAAAACCGCCCACAGACACTAAATTTTATTTAATTTCCGGTATTAGGTATGGATATGATTATGTGTTAGTTGTTTCTCCAAAAACAACTGTTTATGCTTTTCTTATTGGTTTATTTGTGGTTTTAGTACCATCAATAATTGCAGCTTGGCGAATTTCGAATATGAATGTAATTTCAGCGTTACATGAACACGAAGAAGTCATAACAATCAAAAAGAATAACAAGGTGGGGATAATCGTCAGTCTTATATCGATTATCTCAATAATTTTTGGAGTCATGCAGCTATATGAGTCCACCACAGATTTCATTCTCTTTCTTATGATTGGAGCCTTGGGAATTTATATTGGGTTTTCGTATTTAGTTCCAGAAAATGAAAAAATTCATATAGGGTGGACACTGCTAAATGCCGTTATTTTGGTACTTCTTTTCCAAGGAGATCTCGTTCGTAAAATTGGTGCTTCAGATTCGATATTTTATTATGTAATTGGTTATATTTATGGGATAATTATTTCTTGCATCCTTATTATCACGATTCTACCACTCTTAATAAGAGGGCTCAGTTGGGTCTTTTCACCACTTAAAAGAAATGCCATGCCTATAATGTATGCGTTTGCTAATCTTCGACACCATCGAATACGTACACTGCTCATTCTGGTGATTCTTTCCCTAGTAACTAGTATGATGTTTTCAATGAGCTCTTTTTCGTCTTCTCGAGACATTGGCATCGAACAAGCAATGGCACGAAATATCACAATGAATTCTGACTTTGTTGGATATATAATTACTCCAATGACCAATCTATCGGATTGGGATGCAAGAGCTTCACAATTTGGCTTAACAAATAAATTAGAGTTAGTGAGCACATGGTTTTACACAAGTGGCAAAGTACAATTTGCTAAACTTTCCACATACGCTGAAAAGGTGTTTAATGAGGAACAGTTTTATGATATTACGGGAATAGATAATTCCGTCAAAGATAAACTAAACATGTCTTTAATTCAAGTCAAACCATCTTATACAAAAACTGAAGTTTGGCAAAAAGTGCTCAATGGTGAAGCTGCACTATACTCGTACGATTTTTATCGAAATCTTGAAATTCCTTTAGAAAACATTACTATCATTGGTTCGGCGACAAACAAGACCGTTCCTGTTCTTGGATATATTTATGCAAATAATGCAGACATTTTTGTAGGAAAGCGTTTATTTTCAGAGTTATACCCGTTACTCAATGGTACTAGGAGACTTTATTTTAATTTGATACATTCGGAGGATAAAACAAATGAAAAACTCCTTCTTGAACTCCAATCAAATCTTACAAAGGCATTATTACCATGGGGACCTTTTGTCCGAGTTAGTTATCTCTTTATCAAACAACTGCAACCACTTTATAGAACGTCTTTTGAAAGCATAGAAAACTATATGCTTTTAGGGATTATTATTGGCATAGTAGGCATTAGTTTAGTGGTTAGTCGAAAAGTTCAGCGATCACGTTTTGAGTTCGGAGTTATGATTAGTTTTGGTGCCTCTAAAATTGAATTAATTCTTTCTTTGTTCATTGAAATTTTCTTTTTTGTAATCAGTAGCATTGTAATAGGATACTCTGCACCATTACTTTTCTTCCTGAAAGTCGTTACTATGATGACCGAAGCGCCATTAATCATTCCCATATTCAAAGTAACCTTATGGGCTATAATAACACTTGGATGTGCGTTTATTAGTAGTTTAATACCACTCTGGCAAGTAGTGAACCTTCAACCAACTGAAGTACTTCGAGAGATGGAAGAATGAAAAAGGAACCTAAGTGGTTGTCTACTCTTTCTATTTTTTATTTAATAGAAAAAAATTGCTTTTTTTTAGTTTTGCTTGAAATTTGAAGGTGAATACTTTTTTAAGAGTGGTTCCAATCGCATTCTCCATATCGGAAAATCTTTTGGTGTTTTTGGGTAATTGCTCAGGTATTTTTCGATAAAGAGCAGATTTTTCGTTAACCGTATCATATCTGAGGAAATTGCGTGGTGTTTACTAAACTGAACAAACATACTTGGTAATTCATGGTACTGATTCTTCTTGAGCTCGCCATTCGAAGCCTCTTTTTCAGAAAAAAGTTTAAGAAATGAATTTATTTTACGATGACCTAATCTACACAACTCACTTGTATAAAGTTGAAGACGACAGTGTTGTTTACCAAAATAATTCATTATATTAATATTATATTCCCATAGAAGTTCCATCGATGGCGACTTTTCTGATCCTTCTAATGCTTTCGCGGCTTGATAACCAGCGTAATATCCCGCTATTAATGCTGGTGCGTGTCCTTCTACGGTAAAAGGATTAACATGGCATGCTGCATCCCCTGCTGTAAGAAAACCATTTGCTACAGCATTAAGTAATGGATATCTAATAGGTATTGTATATCCGGCGGCGTGAATAATTTCATATTGATTAGGGGTATACCATTTTTTAAACGCTTTTCTAAATATTTTTTTCAAATCCTTAGCTTTACTCCCGTTGTGTTGATTTATTGGACAACCGATTCCTACATTGAGCATTTTTGAGCCTTTTGTAAAAATCCATAAATAACCCGGAAGTGGAATTTCTAACTCGTAAATTACTTTTATCATATGAAGGTACTCGTGTTCTCCTTCTTTTAGACGAATAATTTCTCGGTATGATGCTGCCATGTCGCCTTGTTGTAATGTTTTTTCTAAAAGAGGAAATTGGTCATTGGGTAGTGTTCGTCTGACTACATGATTTCTTCCAGAACAATCAATGGTAATTTTGCTATAAATTTGCATTTTCTTCCCGGTATTAAGGTCTTTCACTTCTATACCAATCACAAAATTATTATGGGTTAAAGCGCGTAAAACTTTATGACGTGGACGAATTTCAACACCGGCTTTTTGGGCTTCATTTATCAGACGTTGTCCATACTTATGTCGATCAATGATAAAACCGTCACCGTTAATTTGAAATGTGTCGTTATCAGGCGTTTGAAAAACCAAACATCTTACAGTGTCATTTATTTCGCTTTCCAGAGGTGGGGTGAGCCCAAGTTTCTCTTTAAGAAAAAGAGGTGCGTATTGGACAAGAGCATCACCACATGTTTTTTTACCAATTAATTCCATTTCTTTAGCATCAATTAGTAAAACTCGATAATCACTTTTTTTGGCAGCAGTATATGCTGAAATAACACCTGCAGGTCCGCCACCGACAACAATGATGTCAAATTCTTCTGACATTTGAGAATCCTCTTTATAAATCAATTTTGATTCCATAATATGGTAACTCTTTTTTGAGAAATGAAGGAAGATTTAATGGCTCTAGAAAATTAAACCGTAGTATGTTGTCAATAATTTGTGGAAAAAAACCGAAGTATTCTGTAAACAATTTGATTGTTTTTTGATAGTGAGTATACATTAAAGGTAGTATAGTTCTATCTAGTTTCTGTGTTATAATATACTCGAGAAAGTTAATAACCTCATGAATTGATGGATTCTTTTCACTTAAGATTAGTTTATGTTGTTTTGATGCATTTGATTTTTGCCATAAATCTAATAAAAGGTAATTTGCTCTTTTATTTATCCAGTCTCGTACTAGATCAGACATATCGTCTGCCAAACGTATAAAAGTATTCAGATGTAAAACCGCGTTCAGTAATATTGGCGGAATTTC
>WAPZ01000073.1 GCA_015520535.1 Candidatus Heimdallarchaeota archaeon | reverse complement strand
TTCTTTGACTTCAATTTCGTATCTTGTATTAATGAATTGGGTATCAATTAGAGAGCGATTCGCAATAATTGCTGTAGTTCCATTTGGCGTTAAAATTTTAGTGTAATTGACTGTGATTTCCTTTATAATACCTTCAACGCCCATTTTGGGGAGAATCACATAATCACCAATAGTAAAAGGCCTTGCAATCATCAAATATATTCCCGAAATAAAATTACCAACTGTTTGGGTGGATGCAAAGCCAACAGCCGTACCAATCAACGCCGATAATCCAATTAATGAACCTTGGAATTGTTCAAACTGATTTAAAAATGCCGCTGCAAATAAAGCAATAATCAGCATTCTGAAAACAGTGTAAATGGTATGATACGCTGAAACCGTGAGGTGCTCTTTGTACCTATTTAGCACAAATTTCAAGACGCGTAACGTAATTAAAAGTAAAATAACATAAATTACGAATACAATGAAGATTTGAAGCGGAAATGGGATTATATTCCACAAATTTTGGATTTCTGTCCATATATCATTAGTACTTTGGCCACTATTTTGCATAATCACCGTAATCACCTACTTTGCTTTCATTTCCTTCATGTAACACGACATTGGAGATACATTAAAAACGTTTTATGCTGTTGAAACGCGCCCAACCAATTAATGATGATGCCGAAAACGAGGCGTTAAACAAGAAGAGTGATCATCCCAGCGAAAGAAATTAATCGAATTAGAATTAGAATTAGAAGAGGAAAAGAAAAGTGGATGGAGGAAGATTATTATGCGGCTTTAGCTGGTAATTTAGGGGTAGCTGTGTTTATTTTGAAATATGCAAGAGCTATAGCAATCCAATATCCAACGTAAGCAACAAGTTCAACTAATGTGGGTTTATCTTGGTAACCGACAAGTGCACGCAATAAAGCTCCAATATTATTATCCTTATCATTTAACAGCCAGCTTAAATCCCAAAGTGGGACATTCCACACGGCATTTTCGCTACCAAACCATCCAAGTTCTTGGAATTCATGAATTCCTTGTGCAAATAATCCGGCAGCAAAAAGTATGAGTATCACGCTAGTAACATTGAAAAATGTCCGTATATTAAGTTGAAGACTGCCTTGAAACATCGCCGCCGCAATAAGAATGGAAAGTGAAATTCCCAATATAGAGCCTGTAAGAACGGAAATAGCAGATTCATTGGCACGAATACCAGCAAGAAAGAGAACAGTCTCGATTCCCTCACGAAAAACCGCAATAAAGCTAAGCGTAACCAGCGCATATTTGTCTCGTCCAGTGATAGCAGCATGAATTTTTTCTTCTAGATGCTGCTTGATTACTTTTGCATTTTTAAAATTCCAAATGATCATTGAGGTTAAAACCGCTGCTGCGGCTACCATTACAGAGCCTTCAAAGATTTTTTCCATGGCACCTTCAAATTCACCAAAGGCAATCTCTATAATGATTGCACCAATAATACTAAGACCTATAGCGCCACCTACGCCAACCCAGATATCTTTTTTCATATGTTCATTTCTTGTCTTCGAAAGATATGCTAATAGAATACCAACGATCAATGCGGCTTCCATTGTCTCACGTAACGTTAATAAAAATGCGGTTATTGAAAATATATCACCAGCCATTTTATTCACCTTATTAACTTGAAAATTTGACTTTTTAAAATTAGTGTGATTTGGTAAGTGGGTTTTGAGAATTAGGCACGACTAATTATAATGGAAATAGTAGTGAAAGTGACTCTTTTATCCTCAGGTTGTGGTGAAGAATAAGGTGAGCGTCAGTTAACAATGGTAAACATCGATTCACTATAGTTAATCTCAAGGAAAGGATATGTTGTTTCTTGAAAGGTGTTTTATTAGTCGTGCCTAACTGAAAAGCTCTTCAATTAATCATTCCTAATTTTGCTTTATATACCTTATGGAGCATTCTCATGTCTGATAAACAGCTGAAACTCATAATTTTAACTAAAATCTTACTTAAAATTAAATAATCGGAAATATTGGGAAGTACTTGAGAAACAGTGGGCTTGTTAGGGGATTTTTATTTACTGCCTATAGCGCATCAATACGAAAGAAATATCCCCAAAAAATACATACTTATGCTTAATTGACATTTTATCATGAGAATTTCTTGTCATTTGACTTGATACTGAATGAAAAATAAAAAGTCGGAATAGAAGTTTTTTAAATGAGGTAATAACTCGTTACATTGAGGAAAAATCGACGTATTGTGAAACATTATGAAAGATACTACAAACAATACGACAAACGCCACATACGAGATGGAAGAAGAGATTAAAAAGGCTTTAGAACGTTCAGACTACGTTACTGCACTTAATTTAATAAGAAAAGCGTTAATTCACAACAGTGCGGATTTTTACTGGCTTTGTAAACAAGCAGTGGATGTCTTGGACTATTATGATGCCCGAGAAACGGAATGGTTTGACGAACTGGTAAAAAATCCGAATAAAGCTGATCCTTATATCACACTTGGAAATTATTTCTTAAAGCAAGACGATCCACAATTGGCACGTGTATTTTTTGAAAAAGCCTTGTCCCTTGACACGGAAAATTATAATATTTACGTTCCTTTTTCGGTAGCACTAGCCGAATTAGGAGAACACAAAAAAGCCATCAAATATCTTAAACGAATACCCAATTTTCAAGAGAACTTTTGGATTAATTTTCAGTTAGCATGGTGCTATTTGCATCAACACGATACAGAATTGAGTGAATATTATCTTAACCTGGCTGAAGACTTAGCAATTACTGAGGATGAAAAAACGGTTCTTCAAAAAGGAATAAACGCGTTGAATCGCTTAAAAAAGGTAACAGAAAGAAATATCAGTTTAGATTCGGCACGCACTTGGTATTTCATTCAACATGGTGGATTATTAATTCAAGAAAACATGAAGGGACGGGAGACATTGCATGGCAAGTATTTAGCATATTGGATGAACGTCGAGGAAATAGCGTTACTTTTAAGAGTGGCAGCAGAATTAATACGTATAATTCCCAATCTTCATGAATTCTTTTATTGGCCGAATTATGACACAGAAATTATAGCATTAGTGTTAGAAGACCTATTAAACGTTCCAGCACGAGAATTTGATCCACTTACTCATGCACAAAGCAAGATTGATCTTTTAATCCTTTCTAAATCCGATATTCTTGCTGAAATACCACAAATTTATGATCGTTTCTTTGTGAAAAGATTATTTGTCGTAAATATGCGCTGGGCTGAACCACAAACGGTGGCACCCGAATTAATTGGTACAATGGCTCAGTTAATTCAATTTCCGTGGGGAGAAGTCTATAAATTTGATGAAAAAGGTAATTTGTTAATTGAATCACATTATGGTAAAGATACACCCGGCAATTGGATGAAAAAAATTCTTGCCACCGAAATACCAGAGACACTTGTAAAAAAGCAACTCTTATTTTTACGCCCTTTTCTTGAAGAAAAACAGTTGAATCTTTGGACGAATACCAAAACTTATACGATGCGGAGAAAATTCACCATTGAATCACCATTTCCCCTTCCAAAAGAGCTTTTTTAATTTCCATGAGAAACACGTCTCCATTAACGCTTTCTTTTTTACCTAATTTTTCAGAAACACAAAAATTTTAACATACCTCCAGAGAGTTTGTCTTGGATTTAATTCTTTTAATATCTCTTTCAATAAAAGATAGCTAAAGCTAAATTGCCATTTAGTGCAAAAATAGCGTGGTGACGTCAATGAGAATATGTAATGTTCCAAAATGTTATAATAAAGCAACAATTCAGAAGAATTTTGTTTTTTTATGTGAAAACCATGAAAATGTAGAACTTAGAATTGAAAAAGATAGTTTAGGGGAAGTAGAAGTACCACAAGTAGCGCTTTGGGGAGCTCAAACGCAACGAAGCCTTTTTAATTTTTCAATAAGTGGTATAACGTTTCCAACAGTGTTTTTAGAATCGTTAGTTCGGATAAAAAGGGCATGCGCAAACGTCAATGTTAGGTTAGGGCAAATATCGGAAGAAATCGGGAAGGCAATAATTTCTGCAGCTGACAAAGTACTTAATGAAGAAATGTGGGAACATTTTCCGCTGGACATCATGCAAACGGGAAGTGGCACACAAACCAACATGAATGCAAATGAAGTGCTTGCCAATTTAGCCAGCGAACTACTTGGCGGAACACGAGGAAAAAAAGAGCCGGTTCACCCAAACGACCATGTTAACAAGGGACAAAGTTCGAATGACATCATCCCAGCGGCAATGTATGTTTCTGCCGCGGTAACGATAAAAAAAGATCTTTTGCCGGCACTTAACGAAATGATTACCGTATTACAACAAAAAGAACAAGAGTTTAAGGATATCATCAAAATTGGTCGAACACATCTTCAAGATGCGGTACCATTGACGTTGGGACAAGAGTTTAGTGGTTACGTCCACCAGCTTCTTTACATTAAAGAAGAATTGGAAAAATTCTTGCCGGTTCTCTGCCATCTTCCAATTGGTGGGACAGCTGTGGGCACGGGACTGAATGCCCATCCAAAACTAGGGGAACTCGCATGTGAAGAACTTTCAAAAGAATTAGGTCTACCATTTCGACAATCGGAAAACTTGTTCATGGATATTGCGGCACATGACCGCTTAGTAACTGCTTCATCTCATTTAAGAACATTAGCTGTCATTTTGATAAAAATCGCCAATGATTTAAGATGGTTGGCATCGGGCCCTCGCTGTGGACTTGGTGAACTCAGTATGCCAGCCAACGAACCCGGCTCATCAATCATGCCGGGAAAAGTGAACCCGACTCAAGCCGAAGCGTTAGTTCAAGTCGGTCTGAAAGTCATTGGAAATGACAGTATTGTCTCTATGGGTGGATTTTTTGGCGGACAACTGGATTTAAACACGGCAAAACCGTTAATGATTTATTCCACCTTAGAATCCATTACCATGCTTAGCAATGCCATGCGTTCCTTCTCTGAGAAGGCGCTAAAAGGCCTTAGAGCAAATCGAGAACGCATTCAAGCATTAGTTGAACAATCATTGATGTTGGCTACCGCACTTACACCATATATTGGCTATGACCGCGCGGCAAAATTAGCACAAAAAGCTTTTCAAGAAGGAAAGACCATTAAAGAGGTAGCATTGGAGGAAAACGTCCTTCCACCCGCAGAACTCGAAAAAGCACTTGATTTAAAAAAGATGGTGAGACCACATCAGAAAGAATAATCATATATATCAAATCGCTGAGCATTCCGACCCCAAATTTTTTTTCTTTTTTTCAAAAAATGTACTAGACGAGATTAACTAAGATCAAGCACCCGATGTGTAAATATGAAGGTAATAACATATTTTTCTCTGATTGAAAAGTTTTATAGGGCAACAGAAAGTAAATTTGCAGAAGCTATAAGAATAGAAGACCGTGTTTTTCCTGATGGCGAACTTAATCCACGCATTGTCTTAGAAAACGGAAGCTCAATCGAGAATGACCATATTGTTCTGTATTTCCCTAAAAAAAGTTCTGAAAGCCCCAACGATTATCTCCTTCGTCTTTTCTTGCTAATCGACACTGTAAAAAAACTTAAGGCCTCTGAAATTACCGCAATAATCCCTTATTTTCCATATGCTAGACAAGATAAAGTGTTTCGACCTGGAGAGCCACTTTCAGCCAAAGTAGTGGCAAAAATACTAGAAAACCTAGGAATAAACAGAATAATTACCGTGACACCCCATATCCAACGAATCAAAGACTTTAGCATTTGGTTTGAGCATGCAGAAGTGAAAGAACTCTCCGGAATAAAAGTATTAGCAACGTGGATTAAAGATAACGTAAAATTGGATAAAAATACCCTTTTTGTGGCGCCAGATTGGGAAGCTGCCAAATGGGCACGTGAAATGGCAACGCTTTTAGGATATTCTGAGGAACATGTTGGAAGAATAGCCAAAGAAAGGGATGTCAACACTGGAGAAATCCAACAAAAGATTATTGATGTTCCTAAATGGGTTAATACTGACACAAAGGTCGTCATTGTGGATGATATTGTCTCTTCAGGAAAAACAATGGTCAATGCTGCAAAACTTCTTCAAACAGAAAAGGGTATTAAAAACTTTATTTTTTCCTACGTACATCCCGTGCACAGCCCGGGAGCAATCGACCTCCTTTTATCTTTAAAACCGCAGACGATTGTGTGTACAGACACAATTTTATTAGAAAACGCGTCACCACGAATAAAGCAAGCAAGCATTCTTCCATTTATCAGTTCTGAATTAGCAAAACTCAAATAAAAGAATTCTTAGCAAAGTAAAAAGGCAAATGAGGGGAAAAAATGGATAATAAAATTATGATTGGAATTCCAATAACTCTTATTGGACTTATAATTGCAATCGGGTTTGGTGGAACAATGCAAGATGTCATGCAAACCATAGCTTATGTAGTCGGTTTTGTTCTGGCATTCATTGGGCTGGCATTGATATTTTCGCCATATATAGAAAAACGACGTGCCGCAAGAAGGGAACGATCGCTTTAAGAGCCGAGTATTCCAGTTACCAAAAAAATCTTCCATTTTTTGCAGATGGAATTGTGGCACGATTTTTTATTCATACATACCGACTTTTATTTCCCTTGCTTTTCATTTTTTAAATGTCCAATACTTATTTAACGTAAAATTAGTAAATATAGCAGTAGAATAGGAAAATGTTGCCGATATAAGATAATAAAGGTGAAAAATTTCTGTAAGTAGTGCTAAAAGCGTTAAATTGACAATGACACCAGATGCACCGACCAGTGCATACTTTAGGAACTGATTGGATACCGTGCCGACTCCATAGCGGTAATCACTAAAAGACCAAAATTTATTCAGCAAAAAATTATAGAGCGTTACGATACCGATTGCTATAATCTCTGAGATCAAATAATAGATGTAAAGAAACTCTGTGGCTACAAATAAAATAGTGTGATTGATTAACAACCCACCAACAGAGACTATAACATATTTACTCAGTTGTATGATAAAACGTTCCTCAACGGAAGTTGATCCTTCTGTAACGTCATGTGTGAATCTAAATTTCCTCATATGCGCTCAAGATCCGTTAAATATTGAAATTTTTATACATTTTCATTTTTTGTTCATGTTAAACGCCTTGCTGCCAGAATTCCTTAAGTACTTCTAAATAATCATGTACTATCAAATTATCTGAGGATTCAAAGTAGAATTTGGGAATAAATTGTAAATATCGTCTTGAAAGGAAGCGTCTCCCTAAGAAAATAACCACGCCCCGATCGTGCGAACTTCTAATCAATCTTCCAACGCTCTGAGTTATTTTAATCATACTAGGCATAATGATAGCATATTCAAAACCATGACCGCGATATTTTCGTTCATATAACCTTATTTGCTCGACTTTTTCTGTGGTGAGTGGTACTAAACCGGGACCAACAATAATAATTCCACCTAACGAAACTGGAAGCGTGAGCCCTTCTGTTAATGTGCTTCCTAAAGTGCTAAGAATAATTGCACCCTTATAATTCTTGAGTTTTTCAAAGAAATCGTGCATTACCCGAGTACTAGCTGAACGTGGAGCAATGATGGCATTTACTTTAAATCGTTTTATTAGCTGCTGGAGTTGTGTACACATTTTTGTATTAGGTAACATCACGATATAGTGCGTGTCTGGCTTAGTCAAATAAATATTAACGATTTCTTCAGCAATTTGTGGCATAAATCTATCACGTAGCTCGAAACTTGTATCTACTGTTGGCACAATAAGAGTTTTAACTTGTTCCTTTTTGAAAGGAGAATCATACCGCAAAACAATGGTTTTTTTCGAAAATCCAAGAAGTGACTCAATATTTTCTATGGGAGGTATAGTAGCACTACTTCCGACAACATACGAAAAGGAACGAATCTTTTTCCATATAAAGGGGGAAGAATCTAAGCAAACTAGTTCAAGTATTTTTTTTTCCGTGTCAAAAAGTAATCGAAAGTGATCTTGCTGGTTAACCGCAAAAATTAACTGGCGAATAAAGCGTTCAACTGCAATTTTGCTTTGAATAAAACTCAATGCCGTATAATCCTCGCTTTCCAATAATTCATCGGAAAAAAGCGAAGATGCCAAAAGAAAAGCCTTTATATTCTTTGTAATAAGTAAATCGTCAAAATAAATTTGTTTTTTTGTTTCTTTATCTATTGGTGTAAATGAGAACTCATCCAATGTGTTGTTTTCATCTTTTAAATTCATTTTTTTTATTTTTTCGGCTTTTTCTAAGAGATCCTTCAAAAATGGACGATAATCTCCAATTAGCGACCCACGCTGTTTTATTTGCGTAACGGAATTAATAAAGTGTTCAATAGAGTCTAACGAAATGGACGTTGAATAATAGAGATTTCCACGCTGTGGTAGTTGATGAACTTCATCGATGTAAAGGATAAAATCTTGTTTTTTTCTGATAATATCCGTACTCAGATTTTCTATAAAGTGATTAAAAAAGAAATAGTTAAAATCCGCTACAATAACATCTGCCTCTTTGGCAAATGCTATCATGACTTTGTATGCACATACATCTGTACCAAGGGTCGTTAAAGCTGTTTTTATGACATGTTCGTCTATAATAGACCAATGTGGGTAAATAAAAGCCTTTATCATTTCTAAATCTGCAGTCGAGGGGGTTTTGTCATGGCATTGATCGGGAAGTCGGTAAAAAGGAGTGGTATAACAAAGATCCTGGTGAGAACTCAAAAATACAACACGTAAACCGACTTTTGGCTTTACTATTTTAGCTAATACTGACCTATAGACAGATTGCAAAAATTTTGCCGGAATAGTGATGATTAAACGCTTATTTCTTGTCAATGCAAATTTTAAGAGATAATATGTCAAAAACCACGATTTTCCGGTTCCAGTAGGTGCATTTACAAGCACAAACCGCTTATTGGGAAGATACCAATCCAATTCTTGTTTCATCTGCTTTTGGAGGGTACGATATTTTCTAAAAGGCCACCTCAATTTTTGGGCGATTTTTTTACGTCGAAACTCTTGATTATGTTTTTTAAGGAGATAATGATCAATATATTGGAGAAGATTCTTTATTATTACATAAAATTCAGTTTTTAACAATAAAGGGATGGGAACTTTATAGAGATTTGATG
>WAPZ01000072.1 GCA_015520535.1 Candidatus Heimdallarchaeota archaeon | reverse complement strand
TGGTTAATGGAAAAAGTCATTCCCGAAGGTTCAACTGTTGTTGGACATTATACACCGGGTATTTTAGTAGAGGGTGGAAAAATTTTGTTTATTTCTGGGCAGATACCAAATGATGCAAATGCAGATATTAAAATTCAGACAAAACAAGCGTTAGAAAAAATAGAAAAGATACTACAAGCGGCAGGTGCCACCAAAGAAAACGTAGTTAAAGTAACGGTCTTTTTAACTGACATTTCGCAGTTTTCAGATATGAATCAAACGTATGCTGAGTTTTTTGGTGATCATAAGCCGGCAAGAGCTGCAATTCAAGTTGCGGCACTACCTAAAGGCGTGAATATAGAAATTGAGGCGATTGCCGTTCTTCCTTCTTAAAACGTGTTTTTTTCTTTTTTCCGATTTAATCTTTTTCTTTTTCGAATAAAAGTTTTCGGTCGTGGTTAATATATCAAATTAAAGTTTTGGTGGAATTAATTTAGCTTTTATTTGCATTTTGAGGCGACATACGGTACAAATATCACTGTTAGTGGCTTCGCCGCAGATTTTACAATTTTGTAGAATGGGTGGTTCTGTTTTTGCTGGTTCTTTAAAGAGCTCATTATGAGAACGCAGAAACTGTAGTAAAAAGCGAAGTTTTGTTCCCGGTCGTTCTTGTTCTAGTTGATTAAGGATTTTTTTGTAGTAGATTTGAGTCGCACCTACAGCATAGGGACATTCGTCGATAATATATGGAATCTTGTTCACTAATGCATACACTGTGGTTTCTTTTTCCGTTATACGAATTAATGGCTTGATTTTTTTCACAAAATACGGTGGGGTCGCCGCCAAAACCGGATATTGGCGTTTTAGATATTCAACATTCCAGTTTAACACATTTAGGAAGAGAAATGCAGCTTCATCATCTAAATTATGACCGGTGGCTACAACATTGTAATTAAGTTCTTTAGCTATTTTATTGAGATTATAGCGTTTAATAGATCCGCACGCAGAACATACTGCTCGCCGAGAGGCGCTTTTGACTAAGGGAATCGAATAATTTTCTGCGGATAAATCTATGATTTTCACGGGAAGATTATGCATATCTGCAAATTTTTGCACTTTTTCTTTGGATTTTTCAGAATATTCACCAATTCCTAAGTCTATATAGAGTCCTAAGGTTTTATAGCCTAAAATATCTAAGACATGCCACAACACGAGCGAATCTTTCCCTCCCGACACGCCTATAAGAACTGAATCGTCTTTGTCTAACATGTTAAATTCTTTGATAGTTTTTTCTACTTGTCGATGAAAATAAAGGGTAAAACAATCTTTACAAAAAGCAGCTCGATGTTGTCGTAGTTGAATTATGGCACGCTGTTCCTTACACCGAGTACATTTCACAATTCTATCCCACCTGAAATGACTGACACGATTTCAATACTGTCCTCGTCTTTTACCGTGATATCTTCGGTTAGAATCTCTCCATTTTTTAAAACCACATAACTTTCGGGATTTAAATTAAGTTCTTTTAATAATTCTTTGATCCGTTTGTTTCCTTTTATTTCCTTAATGACTCCCTCTGGAAGTATTTTGACTTTCATTTTTCCTCAATGGACAATTTTGGCGTAATCTTAAATATTACACGGGTTTTGGTACTGGCCTATGTCACCCGTGGGAAGACGCGCCAAAAAAATTATTTGCTTTTAAAACCAACATGGTAACGAGCACATTGAATATAATGCGGTGTATAAGAAAATGGATCGTTTGTGGGCACCTTGGCGGATGGAATATATCAAAATGGAACGAAAAAATGGTTGTATTTTCTGTGAAAAACCCCAAGAAAATAAAGATGACAAAAATTTTATTCTCTATCGCGGAAAAACCGCCTTTGTGATCTTAAATATTTTTCCTTACAATAATGGACATCTTATGGTGGCACCTTATGAACACATTGCCAACTTAGAAGAATTACAAGATGACACACTGCTTGAAATAAGTCACCTCTTGCAAAAAATGATTATTGTATTAAAAAAAGCCATGAGCCCGCATGGTTTTAATGTCGGCATGAATTTAGGAGAAACTGCCGGTGCGGGAATACCGGGGCACCTTCATTGGCATATTGTTCCCCGATGGAATGGTGACACGAATTTTATGCCCGTAATCAGTAATACGAAAGTCATTGTCCAAAGCCTTGAAAACTCCTACATGACCTTAAAAAAATTTTTATGACGTTATTCTCATCACAATAGCGGTTAAGTAAAAAAATTTTCTAAATTTTTAGTTTTTTTTACCTCGAAAAGGATTATTCTTTAACGTTTTTCATATATCACCTTTGTACTCTCCAAATTTTTAAAAATTTACCCTTTCACCAGAACTATCAGAAAAATCTTCTTCTATGCCGAGAATCTGGATAAATAATCGCAAACATGAGAATCAAAACTATCATTTTTTAATCTAAATATTTAATATA
>WAPZ01000071.1 GCA_015520535.1 Candidatus Heimdallarchaeota archaeon | reverse complement strand
TAATACAACAAATTCAAAGATGAAGACCATTTACTTAAATTATAATTCCAAAAAAGCAAAAAAAGTTTTAATTTTATGGCCATTTATCAAAAGCGACAATAAAAATACGGTACCCGACAAAAGTCGCAAGAATCGTTGTATAAGAGATTAGCGTTAATATTGCAAGTTTAGGAAAGAAAGGATACATTATCATAATAAGAGAAACCAATAAGACGCGTGTATCGCGGCGTTCGATGGTTCCATGGTGATCAACACCCCATAATCTCCTAGAATTTTGTGAGGTATATGAAATTAAAAACGAAAATGTTAAGAAAGTACCGAGCCAGAGTAGAACAAAGTCGATTCGTTCACCCAACTTCCATAATGAATAGGCAAAGGCTGTTAATACAGAGCTGTCGATGATTCTATCTACTACACTATCGAGATAATCACCTTTTTTACTCATCATGTTTTTATAACGGGCAATTTCACCGTCGCATCCATCTATTATGCTTGCTAATTGAAATAAAATCCCAGCAGCAATTAAATTTAATGTTAATGTTAACATTGTCGCTAAAAGGCCAATGGATAGGGTTACCACTGTGAAATGTATAGGTTTGATGCGTGGATATAATTTTAAGGATAATTTTGAAATTCGTGTCGAAATAGGGCGGTTAAAATAAGTTGAAACCCATCCATCGCCTTTTTTACCGCCTAATTTTGGATTAGTGGTTGAATTGAATATTTTTACGGGCATTTTCTTTATTTCCATCCAAATTTTCCACTAAAAACTTGTTTCTGCTGCTGATTTAACAATGTTAGGGCATAGTAATAGTCTTGAGGTGTATCAATATCGACCCACTGCGCATTGACTATAGGCTGACCATAAAGGCGGTAACCATGTTTCAATAGTAGATTTAAGGCTTGAGACAAGCTGCCACTACTGATTATAGGAACAACATCCAACATTCCCTGAATGAAAGATGTTTCAAATCGGAATAATCCGGTATCAACAGCATTAAAGTGTGTAAGATGTTTTCCTAAACGCTTAATGCGAAAATTTTTGACGTCCATTATCACCTTTGTTGCTTCGTCTAAGTCTCGAATTAAATGAAGGCGGGAATCCACGACTAATCTATTTCCTTTGTTCTTAACCAATTTTTTAATTGTATCGACAGAATGAAGATGATCGGCCATGGATACAATAGTAGTATCATCAACATAATCCAATCCAACAGCAAGGCTGGAAAAATTACCATTATGATAATTGATGTTTTTCGCAACAGTAATTTCCAAATGATGCTTTTTTGACAAGCGCGCTAAAAAACGTTCAATTCTTTCAGATTGATAACCCGTCACCACCACAAATTTTCTGATTCCCGCTTTTTTGAGTCGAAAAAGAACTCTTTGTAAAAGAGGGACATTATCTAGTGGAATTAGCGGTTTAGGAACATCTAAAAACAGGGATTTAAGTCTTGTTCCCATGCCAGCCGCTAGTATGATAGCGTACATTAGTTTTCAACCTCCTTGCTGTTTAAAGCCAAATAGAGGATCAGAAACAGCAAAAAGGCTAAGAAAAAGAGCTTTCTGACTCTATTGGCGGTGGTCTTTTACCACCTTTTTTACCTATGAAGAGAATAGAATATCGCACTTTTTAAAGTTTTTCCACGCAAGATGCAATTAATACGTTTTTAAACCTATTTTTTTAGGAAAAAAGGGAAAAGGAAAAGCAAAATGATAGAAAATGAAAGTTTCACACTTGTCGCTTCTTGTACAGTTTGCGTATCCAAAAAGTTGCAGAAGCAAGAGAAATCAGTGTCACGTATGCTGTCAATGTAGGAATCGTAGTAAACACTCCGGTGGTTGTTTGTATGCGGGTCGATTCCGATGAACTCTCGTTTTTTTCTGAAAAATCTATAGTAAAAGGAGGAGATTCATATAATGCTACATGTGTATTGTTAGTCAAAGTTGCACGAAAAATATAGGTTCCTTTTTCACCGTTTAGGTTAATTTCGTCACTTTCCCATCCTTGACCATTTATATACTTAAGAATGCCAGAGGCTACTACTGACTCTTGATTAACATTCATCAATTGATAACTTGTAGAAAACACCGAATTTTCATCCCAACCCTCTAAAGTGAGATGAATAAGTTTCACGGACTGATTTTGTGAATCTATTTTTACTTCACCGTTTTCGATTTTAATGAAATTGATGTTAACATAAACGGTAAACGCCCTATCTGTTCCGGGATTTTCGTCATCATAGTCTTTTTCGGAGTTAGAGGTTAATGGTGAAACTATTAACATTTTATCGGTATACTGCGTAAAATCGGGCACCTCTATAATCTGTATTTCTTGGCTTTCTGGTATAAAGTATCGTTGGATCACAATGTCCGTCGAATTCTGAAGGATTAAGGTGACTAAAAAAGGAACATTTGCTGTGGCATTAAACAGCATAGTAAAAGTGGGTTGAGTAATTTCAAGGCGAATATATTGCGTCCCCCACGGTGGTGCCGAAAAACTAAAGGTATTAGGAAAATTAGTGGCGATACTTTCAAAAGAATTCAGGGAAAAGCCAAATGATACGTTATCATAGGAATATGAGTTTGTTAAACTCTTATTGAGACTATAAGAATTTAGATAGTTTGTAATTGTCCAGTTACGGAATACTTCTTGAAAACTTACATTTGTATATCCACGTGATTGAAGTGTCTCTTCAATACCTCGTCCAGATACGTGTGGGTTTTTAATCAAAGCTCGAAGTGTTTCATTACCACCATACTGTTCGTATAAATAGAGCATAAACAAAAAAGCTGCACCATAATTAGCAATCACACGTCTTTTTTGATCATAATAGTCCCAGTGCGTTAATGAGACTTCGGGATGTTGCCCAAAACTTCCAGACGAATCCTTAGAATAATAGAATTCCGAGGGACCATATCCCATGAGGTATTCACTTAACATGGCGAGACCTTCATCTACCCACACTGATTCTTGTTGGGCACTTGGATCCTCATAATATCGACTAAAATGTACTAAATGTTCAAATTCATGTGATAGCGTATCCCCGGAGGTTACATTGGACGGATCTAGATCCAAGTTGATAATTTCCTTGTAATTACTATAATATGTGATATCATTTGGATTTGAGCCTTTTGGATATTCATGAAGTGCATAAAAATAACCGGAGATGAAGTTAAATCCATAACCATAATAATATGGGTCTTTTATATCATACACTAAAATAAATACCTTTGAATCACTATCGACATCCAGTGGTGGACCGTAAATTCCAGTTTCCACATCGTAAACTTCCTCAGCTTGACTTGCCAACGTGGTAATGGTATCATTCTCCACGTCGCCCGCCACTGCAATTACCGTATTATTAGTAATTGCCCTAATTGTGAACGTTTCCTTGTAAAAATACTCATTATAATCATCACCATCGATCACACCATCGGAGTCGTCATCCTTCCCATTATTCATTTTATAAAAGTCAATCGCCCAAAATTCCATGGTTTGTCCTAATTCATAAGCTGTACTACTTTTATGTAAATCCAATGACGCTTGATCCGAAAACTTAAACGCCTCGCCTGTTTTTACCAATGGAATTTTTGGTAACCTTAACGTATGAGATCCACCAATAGACATAGATTCGGTAGACGGTGAATAATCTCTGGATAAAAGACTGAATGGTTTTGAATTCACTGTTATATCCTTATCATCAACATTTCTTACCTGAGTGATTATTTTAGTGTGAAACCCGTTTGTTACAGCGGTTTTATTAAATATTCCAGCAACTAAAATTAACACTATAAAAAATGTTAACCACGATTGAACTATCTTCTTCCACATTGAAATCACATTAACATACTGCCTAAGTGAGCAAAAACTTTTGGCGTTTAAATAATTCTCCAAACCCACACATTTATAAACAACAAAAAACTATTTTATTTGAAAAGTTAAGGCAAACATGGGAGGTTATCATATTGCCAGAAGAAGAGAAAAAAGAGGAAAAAAAGGGTACACTACCAGAAGACGTTCAAAAAGAATTTTTAGCAGCTTCTAAAAAGGCGGGCACGAAAGATGTAGCTGAACGTGCCGCAGAACTTGAAGGTAAAATACCTACTAAAAAGAAAGAAGAGTAACGCTTATTATATATTCGCTTTTATCCTGTTACCTTTTTTATATTTCGTTTTTCGTCCTTTTTTTTGCGTATTCTCAGAGGTTAACGTCATATTCAGAACTAATCGCGTTTAACTACAATTTGGTACTCTCTAGCACCATAATTTCCAAAAATATCCAATGCTTCAATTTTTATGGTATATTTTCCCGAGTGTTCATATTGATGCTGCACGTCTAATGTTATGTTCTTGTCTTTTCCGATTTTAAAACTAGCCCAATTATTGTTAAACCAATTTCCATTAAAATTCCAATCTATAGCCCAATAATCTAAATATTGTCTAATCTCAGGTTTACATGTAGTTGCATAGGATAAATGCTCACCATCTTTTTCAAAATCCGCGCTGATACTTGAAAAAGTAAGAGTCACGGTTTTATGTTCTTGTATGATTTCAATATTAAACGTTAGCGTTAGATTTTTCGTCCATTGTTCATTCCCCTTTTTAGCATAATCATTAATTGAAAAATCGCCATAGAACACGTTAAATAGTAACGGCTGAGGATTATACGACTCGTACGACTTATTTCTTTCATTTTTTACTTCAACCTGTTGATTTAGACGCAAAAGACGCTTTTTAGTCAAGTAAATCGCCACTTTCGAGATGTCACTACCAATCCATTTGCGATGCAGTTTTTCTGCCACCACAATAGTTGTTCCAGAACCAAGAAAAAAATCTGCAACTAAATCATTTTCATTTGACGAAGCCTTAACAATTCTTGCTAACAATTTCTCCGGCTTTTGTGTTTCAAAATTGACGTATTCATGCGCTTGAGTTGCTGTTTGAAAGGAGATAATATCATTCCACACATCGCCAATCGGCATACCTTTACTTTCGTCAAGATACTGTCGTCCACCGCGACGCTTTCTATAACGTCGACCATTTTCATCTACATATCGAAACATTTTCTTAATATATTCTTCTTTGTACGGAAGAAACTGCTTATTAAACGTATATTCGTCAGATTTTGTATAATAAAGAATCACATCATGCTGTCGCACCCACCCTTCAACTTTACTTTTAAAACCAGAAACACTTCCAACATTCCAGATTATTTCACGTCGAAAATTATCATACCCAAAAATATCGTCTAACAGAACCTTGATATAATGAGAGATATGCCAATCTACATGAATATACAAGGAACCCGTCTCAGCTAACAGTTCTTTCATCAAAAAAAGACGATCGTACATGTAGGTTAAATAGGTCATTAAGCCCCCACGCCATTTATCCACATATGCTAACTGATCCACTCCCCGTAGGTTTAATTGGGTATTCTCCCCCTTTTTGTTCTTAACACGGAAGACATTACCAGTGAAAAATGGAGGATCTATATAAATCAAATCTATCGTCTCAGCCCAGCCATTGTTCAATAAATATGCCATTACCGAAAAATTATCGCCCCAAAATAATATATTATTCCTATTATTTGAATTCCAATCCGAATGTGTGTTATTTTCAAGAAAATTACGACTTACAACTTCTACAAGTTTAAACTTATACGAACCTTCTGTAAAAAAACGTGAAAGCTCTTTTTTACGTTTAAAAATGTCATCAAAATTAATGCGCATCGACATATTTCTTAAAAACCTCCAATTCTATCATCTTTTTTGATTACTGGGAGGAAAACATCCGTAACATTTATCCCTTCATGCCACCAATGTTCTGTCACATTCTATAAGAACATAACTGACACTTATTCATCGTTCTCGCCATACATCACACCTTTCATGTTTAAAAGTCTTTCTTTTCCATTAAGGACTCTAAGCAAAAGAAAAGACGCAGATCACATCAATTGTTCCTTGTATGAACGATTGTTTTCAATTTATAAGAATTTTGCGGCAAAAAAAATTGTTTTTATACTAAAAACCTTTTTAAAGTGCTTTAATAAGTTGTCGATCTATTTAGTCGTCTTTATTTTCCTTTCAACAACGTTATGCATTCGTATATTAGTCATGGAGATACCGGTTTCTCAGCGTTACACCGAACCATCTCCCGTTTGTGCAAGTAGCAAAAGTAGACACATGTTCCCAAAAAGGAACGATACATAGCTGCCCCATGTAGTGACTATGAAAAGTAATTGACCAAACGGACATTCAGTTTCCGGTGGCATTGCAAAAAGGCTTCAATAGCCTTTTTTAGTGCTTCGACCGTGGTAAAGAGCCGGCAATGCAGCCATTCTTTTAATTGCCGCCAAATTTCTTCGGCAGC
>WAPZ01000070.1 GCA_015520535.1 Candidatus Heimdallarchaeota archaeon | reverse complement strand
GTCTTTGAGGCGCTAGACAGCCACCCATCAAGAAGACAAGAAAAAGACTAAAAAAAGGTAAACAGTTAGTGTAAATAGTCACGAAGTGACGCTAAAGATTTTCTTTTTTCAAAAATAGGGTAAATTTTCGATTGCCATGGAGAGCCTTGAAAATGTATAAGATTGAGATAGAAGAGGAGAAGATTAAGGAAATCGGGGAAAAACTCGGCATAGATATCTTAAAGGAATTCGAGAAAAGCGGAGCCAAGATAACTAAAATAGTTAAGGAAAAAAGGAGATTTATTGTGTTGAATAAGGGTGCCCATGATATATCAGGGTCTCTTATCGAGCAGTTTGGCAAAGCGGAAATAGTCTATGCTTCCGAGGGTAACCTTAACTTAGGTGAAATCGAAGATATCGCCAGAAAAGTTGCTAAAATGTACAAGCCAGGAGACGTAATTGTATTAACTGGTCCCGCTCTCTTATCAGTTTTATCAACGCTATTTTGCTACGTAAAATCCCCAGATCTCGTCACAGTTGCACAATATGATTTGTCTACGAGAAAATATCACACATACACGGTGTCACATCTGAAAATTAGGAATTTGCTATCCAAGTAACCTTGAACGGATGTGGGTAAGATGTTATCTGAACTTTTTTCGAAATTGGATAAGGTGGAGTACCAAATTTTGATGTATGCGGCAAAAGAGTGCAGTCCAATCCGTTTTAGTGATATACAATACTTAGTGGAATTGGACAGCTCTGGCGTTACATATAAACTGAAGAAACTTGAAAGATTGGGATTGATGAAAAAACTTGGTAAGGGATCCTACGTTTTGAGATACAAAACACCCCTGTGTTTCATCGCTAACGAGAAGCACGCGAACATGTATATTGGAATGCTTGGATTGAGAAATGAAAGGGATGTTCCCGAGCCGGAAATAGCTTTAGAGTTATTGAGAGAACAGGGGATCAACATAGATGAGGCACATATTTTTGCAACAGAGAAAACCGTTGAAGAGTGGAAGGAAAAGCTTGGGAAATATGCGTTGTACATATTGAGCATAGAGGAGTTAAAAAGGATAGAGAAAATGGAGAAAAAACTTGAAGATCTCTACACCAGATACATGCACGAGAAAGTTATAATACTTGACTGCACATCTCTGACAAAAACAGCAACAATAGCCTTCTACAAGATAGCAACAAAACACTACGCACCACTGATATACATATATGAGCATACAAAAGAGTTAATCTGGTTACAAAATCGAAAAATTATAAAAGAGAAACTAAAACCAAAGAGTTTACCCCATAGTTAAATTTTTTGATTTTCAAATGTAGATCCATGGTATTATAATAGTTTTTTTACCACGCACAGATCTCGCAACGGTATATATTGAGCAAACTTTTATCGGGCTTCTCCTCCCCCTAATGTACCTCATAAGGTCTCGATACAGATCCCGGTTGACCTTTTTAAGCTTCATAGCCAAAACTTTTGCTTTTTCTTTCTCCCCTTTAATCGCGTAATATATGGACTTAATAACATAGTAATCTTCATAACTCTCCATTTTGGTTATTTTCTCAGCTACTTTTTTCGCTAATTCAATTTTTCGAGATACTAGAGCTGTGCAGAAAATATTTTTTAACAATTGTGACCTGTTTACTACCTTAGATTTCATTGCTTTCAAGAAATGTCTTATCGCATTGTCATAATCTCTGCTCAACGCTTTTATCACGCCGAGGTAAAAGGAGATTAACGGGGTTTCCCCTTCCACTTCCACTATATGGTTAATAAGTTGCAGGAGTTTGATTTTATCTGTTGCCATTATATCATCCAAAATAATTGCCTTCAATGCTTTTTCATTTTTTATAAAACTGTAACCTCGTTCATAACAACATTTCTCTATGAGGAGTTTGGCGACTGATGCATTAAAAATGGACTCCGCATCAAATACCTTACCTTTAGTGAATTTTTTCATAATATTCGATGCCCTTTCATTGTCTCCAGACCTTTCATATATAACCGCCCTCAACAACTGGATATAATCTTTGGTTAATTTTCCTAACTCATAACTTTCGATTTCATCCAACAACTTTTTTGCGTCCTCATTTTTCCCGTCAAGTAAATGTGATATGGTGAGCAACATTTTTAATGAAAGTGGAAAATTTCCATCAAATCCAATTAACTCCATAGACTTAATTGCATTAAACAGTTTTTTTGAATCACCCTTTATAAAATAGAGATGAGCCAAATTATGGAGCGCCCTTTCTTGCATAAGTTTCAAATTGTTTTCCTCTGCCAGGTTTAAAGCTTTTATCAAAAATTTTTCGGCGGTAATCAAGTTACAATATTTAATATTCACGTAGCCTATGAAAATTAACACCAAAATTTTCAAAATTTTAAACTCCAAAAACCTTATCATTTCTTCGTATTCTCTGGAGTCAATCTCCCTTATCTTTCTATACCATTTAGGGTGTTCAATGTAGGCCTCCACGAGATATAAAAGCAGGTCGAGACCCCTATCCACCCATATTGGTTCAACATAATTGATTTTTTCAAAGTTAAAAGACAGCACAAGGGGGTTATCAAAAAAATCCAATGTTGATAAATAGTAAATTAAATCAACCTTTTTATCGGGATCACCGAACTCTAAAATAGATATGAGAATGTTCAACAATTGAGAAAATTTATCTATCGCCTCATCTAAACCATACAAG
>WAPZ01000069.1 GCA_015520535.1 Candidatus Heimdallarchaeota archaeon | reverse complement strand
GTTCTCCAGTCTTTTTATTTAAAACGATAAATTTAGTTACAGAATGTCGTGGAAACGGTAAATTGGTAATAATATTTCCAAAATGATCAACTTGAACAATTTCGCATAATCCTTTTTTTGTATCCAATAAAAACGTCAAAGAAACTTCTAACGATGTTAGAGTACCGACTTTTTGTAAATCATGATAAGGATCAGCGGCAATCTTGGCAGCGGCAACTGCAAAGACATCTCGTCCATGAAACGTACGAGATGCGGACGGGGGAATTGGCAGATTTACCACTGATTTAACTTCATTTTGCTCCTTTAAGAACCAAAATAATCCGTTATCGGGACCTACAAAATAATAATTGGTGGTTGTGTGTAATGCCACCGCTTGACGTTCAGTGCCGACGCCGGGATCTACGACACACAAAAAAACGCTTTCTGGTGGGAAAAATCGATATGACTGCTGTAAAATCCAACTGGCTTGCTTGACATTCTGCGGAAATACATGATTAAACAGATCTATAATTCTAATACTCGGATCATGACTTAAAATAACGCCTTTCATGATTCCTACATATTCAGAATTGCCAAAGTCTGTTAATAACACGACCAGTTTCACGATCGTCCACCAATAATCGGGTTTTTTAGCTCCATGACGAAAACTGTCGAAATAAGATCATCAACACAACAGGTGGTGTCCTTTAATTTCGTCGTTTTAACCTCTCTAAAGTACTTTTTTGCCATTGTTGCTAAATGTTCCGCAATAATTCCATGATGTTCCTTTGTTTCTCCGTTTTTTTCATAATCATAAGGTTCTGTATCACAAATTACCATAAAACCATCCGGTTTTAAGCAATTTACTACAGCACTTAGTGCTAATTCAATGTTTTCAAGATGATGGAACGCCAATGTCGAAATTATGGCATCAAATGTCTGAGGAAATTTCGTTGTACCAGCGAGTTTGTTGTTTAACTCCAGTGATTCCTTAAGTTTTTCAATTATTCCAACACCACAGATGATTTCCGGATCTTTTTTAAGAAGCTCGTTCAGCATGTGCCACGTTGGATCTAGACCATAAAATGTAAGTGTGTGAAATTCTTGTAGGAGCTCTTTTTTTATACGTCGGGTAAATGTTCCCGTGCCACAACCCACATCTAATATGTCGGCATTTTTTCGGGGCAAATTTTTACGTAAAGAATCTGCAATTGCGCTAACAATCTTATTAATGCCGCTTTCACCAAAATATCCACGTACTATCTCATCTCGTTCTGGTGCTTCCTCTTTAAATTTTTCTAAATTTTTTTTCATGTGTGGACTTAAGGCGTCTAATTTATTTAAAATAAATAAAGCGGTTTCATCTGGTATTAACAATTTATTTTCTGCCATTTTTTAATTTCACCAAAAACTATTGTTCATTCAGTCTTTACCATTGATACAGTTTCATTTAAGGGGAATGGTAATTAATTCATCCTTTTTTGCTGGTGTAAGTAATTCATAACCATTTTTGGTTATCACAATATCATCTTCTATACGAACCCCGCCATAATTTCTTAAATATACTCCGGGCTCAACTGTAAAGACCATACCTTCTTCAAGTATGAGTTCAGATTCTCTTCCTAATAGTCCGCCATCATGAACGTCCAAGCCAAGTCCATGACCTAAATTATGAATGAACCGTCCCGGGTATTTTTTGTCAATGATTTTTCGTGCAATAGCATCAATATCTTTGGCTACAGCACCAGCATAAATTTCATCCATTGCCTCCAACTGTGCCTGCAAAACCGTTTCATACATCTCTTGTGCCTTAGCGTCAGCCTTTTCAAAGATAAATGTTCGTGTGACGTCAGCATTATAACGAGCGTAAGATCCACCAAAATCATTCAACAAAAATTCGCCGGCTTTTGGTTTACGTTCTCCTGTAACATAATGCGGATCAGCTGCATTCTCACCAATGGCTGAAATTGTAGGAAAAGCAATGGAAGAAGCTCCTTTTCGGCGTAAATTAAATTCAATAAAGGCAGCAACCGTTTTTTCATCATCATGTTCATAGCTTGGAATTTCATTGGCTACTTGTGTAGTAATTTGACACGCTTTTCGGATTTTTTCTATTTCTTCACGCGTTTTAATCATACGAGCGGTAGAAAGATCCTCTGAAACATCTATAAAATTATATGATTTTGGTTTAGCATTTAGAAGATTGGTCAGTTGGAGATAGACATGATGAGACAGCCCTTGAAAATTCAAACCAATCTTTTGTGCATTTTGTTTCTGTAGTTGCGTTGCTAACACGGATAGAAATTCTTTGTATGATTCATATTTAATTATTTCAGCATCTTTTAGTTCCTTTTCTGCGGTTTCAAACTCCAATTTAGAGGTAACAACAAGTTTGGAATCTGCCGTTACAATGACTGCACTATTTTCGTACACCCCGCTTCTTAATTGCGTAAAATAAAAAAAGAGTTTGTCAATCCACGTGCCATGATTAATAATTACTACAGCATCCACACGATCTAAGAGTTCTTTCATCCTTTCATTCATTTTTCGGACCTCATTTTTCTTTTTCCATTACCACAAAATTTTTTTGTTTACTCATTCAGATGTCAATTTGTACATATCCATATGGAGCATATATACCGCTTAAAAATGGTTTAACTTCTTCTGTGAAATGAATTTTCTGCATTATTTCATATAAATTCCCATTTAATGCGCAATTGCTGACATACGTGGTCAATTCCCCGTTTTCAATCAAGAGCGCTTGTTTAGCTAAACCCGAAAATTCGCCATTTTCAGCAATACTATTCCCAGAGAATCGTCCAATATATAATCCTTTTTTAACACTGGAAATTAAATTTTCTCCATTTTTGGCAATAGGGTCTTTATCATTTAGAAGTAAATTGGTGTTGCTGATTTGAATCCGTCCGTTCTGCATCCGAACCGCATTTCCCGTAGGAAAGATCTCTAACAGTTCCGCATGATACCGATCAGAAATGACATTACGTAACACGCCATTTTCAATAATTGTGGTTTCTTGCTGTTTTGTTCCTTCATCGTCAAAGGGACGACTATTTATGGCACCCTCTAAAATACCATGGTCAATAATTGTGATTGTCTCTTTAAAGACTTGTTGGTTGAGTTTATCGGTTAAAGGCGACCGTGCTTGATTAATCGTATTAGAGCTAATTGCTGGAACAAAAAGAGAACTAATCAGCTGGTTGATGACTCCAGGAGCAAAAATCACAGCGAAGTCTTTTTGTGGCTCCCATTTTTTAGGAACAAGCAACATGGTTCCTTGTTCGACTAATGAACGGCTTATTTCTAAGACAGGTTCGCGTATTAGGCTTCTAGAGACAAATTGATCGCCCAAAGAAGCACCAATTTTATCTGTAGTTCGAACATTCCCCCACATTGAATAAGAAAAAAGTGTTTCAGTGGGTTGTACTAAGATGTTGTTGGTTGTAATTAATCTGCGTCTAATAATGCCTGCATTTAATGTGCCACGAAATGCAGATTTGACGTGTAATTGGTCAGCAGTGGCTTGGAATGTTTGTTCTATTTCTTTAGCAAAATCTAATAACTCGTTAAACCGAAGTTCTGCAACTTCTTTGTCGTAAATGTCTTTTACTTGATGAAAAGACGCACTACTATCGCTAAAACTAAACTTTTTTTCTAAAGGATCATTTAATTCAGCCGACTTGATTGCATTTTTGAGCAATGTTTCAATGTGTTTCAATGATTTTATGTTACCAGCCGCAATACCAATTTTATTATCCTGTGTCATTATCCGGACATGAACTTCCACTAAACGAAGTACTCCAAGAGCTTTTACGTGAGATTCTTCAAATCGTGCTTGATTTAATTGTTGTTCCTTAACAAAGCATTCCGCATCCTTCACATTTGACTGAAAAAGAAGTTTTTGAATTCTGTCTGAATCAATTTTGTCGTGAACATTCATGTTTTACCACCTACTAACATTTTCGTGCGAACGTAAGGCCCGCCACCTCCGGTAAATGCGATTTGTCCTTTTCCACAAAATCCCGCGTAACCGGTCTTGATATCTTTGCTCATCAAATCAATAGAATTGAGTACCTCTAAAGCATTTCCAGCAATAGTCACTTCACGATACGTCTGTCCTAATTCCCCATTCTTGATTTCTATAGCTTCACCCACACCAAACATGAATTCTCCCGTGGTATCTGCTTGTCCCATGCGTCGACCATGAAGCAAAATCCCCTGTTTAGTTTCATTAATAATCTCTTCGAGAGAACTGTCACCACCAAGGAAAATGGTATTTGTCATCCGTACAATTGGATCGAAACGGTGGCTGTATGCACGTGCGTTACCCGTTGACGTAGTATTCATTCGGAACGCGGTCTCCCTTGAATGAAGATGCGTTTTTAAAATGCCGTTTTCCACCATAACCGTTTTAGATGCCGGTGTCCCCTCATCATCATATTTAGGTAACGTGCCAAAGTCGTGTGGGTTTGTTCCGTCATCAAGAATTGTCACCCATTCTGGTGCAATTTGTTCTCCAATTTTATTAGTTAAATATGATCCGCCAAGAACAATATCGGCTTCATTAGGATGGCCAAACGATTCGTGACCCAATAACCGAATTAATTCGGGATCTAAAATTACGGTTCTTTCTTCTCGGGGCAAAAATTTAGCATTTGAAAGTCTTACTGCCCGTGCTTGAACATTTTTCAGTGTATCCTCCCAAAGATGCTTCGTGACTACTTCATATCCTTGTGTTCTACCAAGACGCGTGGCAGACGGAATCAAAGAACTTGATTGAACAACTAACTGAAACATCAACGAAATCCGATAACTAGTCAAATCTAAGGATGTTCCTAATGAATTCACAATATAGCGGTGTTCTGTGAGATCAAAATATTGAACGGAACTATTTTTTAATTTAGCATGAGAAGGCAAGTCAAAATCATTCAACTGCTGATGAATATCCCTGACAGTATCGAATTTACTCATTACATCATAATCAGAGAACTTTTCCCTCACCGGCATCTCGTAATGATCGGTGTATGGCGTATAAGACTCCATAAAATAATTTTTATTTTCACTGAGGTGCATTTTCGCATTTTTCATCACTGTCTGGACGGTTTTTTCCAATGTGTCTAACGATGGAGCATCAAGTACGGCAGTAATCCAAAAATCTCCTTGAAACGCACGGAGATATACACCTTTGATTTTACTTTCTTCGATATCTAATTTTC
>WAPZ01000068.1 GCA_015520535.1 Candidatus Heimdallarchaeota archaeon | reverse complement strand
GTATACTATATGAGGTTTTTCTAAGGCGGCCAAAATGCTTAACGGGATATTAGTCGGTGTCATGTCGGATCAAGGTCCAGCACCAATGTTTTGTACTGCTGACTTAAGCGAAGAACTCCAATTTAAAATTACCATTTCTCTTATGACTGCCATCGGTTTTGGAAATCAAAACTCCCACCTTAACCAACTTCACGGACCGCTTCCGATACCAAACGAGAGTAGTTTGTTAACACTCGCTTTTCCTATTCGAGTGTTCGATCCAGAAACAAAAGATGAAAGAATTTTAGAAAGTGGAAGGGAAATCGTGCTTTTTTTGATTATCTCATCTGATAATAGAAAAAAAGTCCATCACTACTTTGATCAAATTGAACAGTTACTTCAAAAACATACTAAAAAAATCAAGTTCTTTCAAGAAATAACTTTTAACCACATAAAAAGAATCGAAGTGGATTTAAATAAAATCCTCGTCCAAGAAGAGAAGATCACGGAAAAAAAGCACATTAAAAATATAAAGTCGGAAAAAAAGGAAGAACTACCCGCAACAGCGAAAGAACTGCTCGCATTGCAACATGAACTTGAAACGTTCTTAAAAAAATGGGACACACCAACCGAACCGCCAATTACAAAAACGGGCTTTGAAAGGTTAAAATCTTGGACTCCACAAATATCATGGAAAACTGTTTTACGTCCACTTGCACATCGATATAGACAATTAATCCTCAATTTAGCAGCTAACCATAAAGAACTTCTTTCACAGGTTGTCAAAAAAGAAATTGTCATGTTATGTGCCAATTTTTTGTTTTACGGTGGTCTCAAAGCGGCAAATCAAAATGATTTAGAATTGGCTAAAAATATGTACATGCTTGCAATCTCTCTCGAAAAGAATCCATTGTTTTATTTATCTATAGGCTCTATTCTAAACTGGCAACATCGGCAAGAAGAAGCTAAGGATTGGATTATTAAAGGATTTTCTCTTAAAGCAAAGACTGGCACCTCTATCCCTCTCTCTAGAGAGTTACTCTTCGGCAACCATTCTAAGAATTAATATTAATCACAAAAATATTTAAACGCTGGTTGAAGAAAAAAGTATGAGGAAAACCTGTGAACCTAAAAAACCATAAGATTGTAGAAGAATTAAGTGTGGGAAGCCTATGGAACGTGAAAGGCATCTTTTACCGCCTCAGTTGCGGAACTTACTTAAACCTGAAGCCATTGAACGTGGATCAATAACTAATTTGACGGTAAGTTCACCGGATATTATAGCCGGTCTCAATAACTATTATAAAACTCGTCTGGCTCAGTATGGAATTCAGACGATTCAAGATTTGGCAAATTTAACCGATTTTGAACCGTTGAAAGATGATATTGATGTTAGTTTACTCAGAAAATGGACGCTTATTGCCCAAATTCTCGTAAAGTATAAAGATCTCCTTGAAAAAGGATTGAATTTTGAGGAATATATCAAAAAAGCCAAAATCGGTCGCATCTTGTTATTAGGGTTAGATGGTGCGGGAAAAACCAGTTCTCTGGAAACCATCCAAAAAATGAAAACTGTTGCAAAAACGCAGCCAACTATGGGTCTGGAAGTCAAAACGCTAGTGTTTGCCAATCATGAGCTGGTGATCTATGACCTCGGCGGTCAAAAACAATTTATTGATATTTATTTAAGCGATCCACAAACGTACTTTCAAAGCACCTTAGCCATCGTTTACTTCATTGACGTTCAAATGCCTAGTCGCTTTAAAGAATCGCTCGATTTTCTGGAAAACATTGTTAATGATCTTCAATTACTTGGCGAAGACCCAAGTGTCCACATTTTCTTACATAAATTTGACAATCCCAGCGATAAAACACTCCAAGCTTCAAAAACCGATATAAAAAACCGTGTCACCAATTTATTAACGCGGTTAAAAATCAAATATTACCGCATAGAAGAAACCTCCATTTATCAAATTCCTCGCTTGGTCAGTGCCTTTTCACGCGTCTTTCAATCCATTTCTTCCGTCACCCAAGTCCTTAATGATACTCTTCGCTTTTATGCGGAAATGCATAATATCCTAGGAATAATGCTGTTAACAAAAAATGGTATGATAATTGCCGAATATACCGCACGTTTTACACCATCACAGCGCATTGCCATTTATCATGAAATTTTAGAATATGTAAACCGCTTTGACATCCAACAAAAATTAATTTACAGTAAAGAACCCATAAATTTTGTGAGTGAACCTGACCGTTTTACCGTAAATATTTTACCCCTAAAACTCCAATCATACTCAACAGAATCCGCTGAACAAGAAGATTATCCTACTAATTTTATTGTTCTCATTAACGATCGCGTTGAAGGGTCTGCTGTGCTTTCTCCAATCGAAATTAAAGAATCCATTACACCATGGTTGACAAGCTTTATATTGGCAATACAACCGCCAAATAACAAAAAATGAGTATTATATTCCCTCTTTTAATTTTGGTATAGTCATTTTATTTCAATTTTCTTTTTTTAACCATATTTATAGCCTAAAAACGCTTCGTTCTTTCTTTTAGTCGTCTTTGCCCAATCGAAACATTTAAAAAATTTTCTTTAGTATGTAAGCATGGTGCTTCTTTTTTAAGCACGTTTTATCAAACGGGGGTTGGATGACAAGATGACAACGAAACAAATTGGCAGTTCTGAAAAAATCAACTTAAATAAGTCTCAATTCAAGTATTTAATCGTTCTTGTTCTTGTTGTTGCCTTTGTAGCACTAATATACTGGTTCAGTCCCGTTCTAGAACTGCAGAAAATAATACCGGCAATTGCGGGATTAGCACTCTTAGGCAGCCTGTTATTTGCTATAATACTGCGCATTCAAACTGCAATGACGAACAGTAAGAAAGCTAAGGCATAAGATTTGTTTGTTGCTTGTAATTGTCATCCAATGCGCGTTGGAGATATGTTTTTCTCCTAAATTTTCTTTTTTAACTTTTTTAACTATCAAAGTGTGTAAAATCTGTTTGTTTTGTTTACATTCCAATAACGTTAATAATTTTGCTCTTTTCTCGCGTGATTCTTTTTAAATTCAGAATTGAGAACCATTGTACCGATTTTTAAAAAACTTCACAACTAATATATAAATGGAAATAGGCAAAAACAAAAAAGAGGTGAAAATAATGCCTGGTACCACCGCTCAAAAGCACTCAACTCTCAATTATTTTGAGCATTTTCTGCTAATTACGGCATTTGCTTTGTTTTTTGCATTAGTCATAGAAATAGGACCATTAATCCATGGTTACCTCATTCAAAACGCTATAAAAATAAATTTTGCGAAAGTTTTTGTTGCTATCAGTGCAACTCTTCTTTTCGGTTCGCTTTTGGGTGCTATCATTATACGAATACGTTCTGCTGGTTGAAGTCTTCCTTTTTTCTTTACTTTTACTTTTTATTCAAGTAATACACAATGCTTTCATGAGTGAGAATAGTAGAATTAGATAAAAATGTGTCCGACAACTGGTACATAGGTCAAACGGCAGCTGGTGAAAGTGAGTATGGGAGAAACTAATATTTTATTCATCATCCAAATCATCAATGCGATTGCATGTTTAATTGGCTTTGGAATATTCGTACGTTCCTTCATATTTGCATTAAAGATTACCGACTTATTGAAAGAAACGCGTATTGTTAAGCAATGGCGCTTTGCGACGTTTTTAGTCGGTCTATTCTCATTGGGATATTTACTGAACATCATACTGGTCTTCATAGTGAATCTGGAAACATTACTCATTGTTGAAGCTATTGTCTTCTTTTTTGGTTCAATCTTTGTACTCATTGTATTTCGCTTAGCCTATAAAACATATGACTTAATTTATAGCATACCATGAATAGATGAATCTTAAAGGTGAAGATAGTTTGAAAGCAGCATTTTTAGTTGGTTTAACGACCGAAGGGCCTAAATTATTAACTATTTATCCTGATAATCCAAAGTTGGTTTCAGAGAGCTTTCGCAATGAGTTAACGCTTAAATGTATGCCAATCGGTGCAAAAGATGGTGATTTCCATAGCTTTATTGTTGATCACGTCCAAATTATTTCAATTATTATCCAAATTCCTTCTTTCGAAGAATGTTATGATTGTCGCGACACGTATG